>JAUZEX010000657.1 GCA_030838815.1 Actinomycetota bacterium | reverse complement strand
CGTACTGCGTTTTGGTGAGGGTGAACTTAGCGGGAGCTGACGGCGTTGCTCATGACGGCGCCGACGACCTGGCCGCCGACCTGCTCGAACTGGATCCGGACCTGCTCGACCTCGTCGCGGTCGGTGTGCTTGGCGTCGGCCACCACGAGGATGCCGTCGACGAGGGAGGCGAGGGCCAGGCAGTCGGAGGCGCCGATGGCGGCGGGGGCTTCGATGATGACGAAGTCGGCCACCTTGCGCCGTTCGGCGAGGAGTTCGCGCATGAGGTCGCTCTGGAGCAGTTCGGCGGGCTGGGCCGGGACCGGGCCGCTGCCGAAGACGCAGAGGCGCTCGAGGCCGGCCGGTTCCTGGACGGCCTCCCAGGGCGGCATCTCGCCGGCGAGGACGTAGGAGAGGCCCCGGTCGTTGTGGAGGCCGAAGTACTGGTGGACCTTGGAGCCCCGCAGGTCGGCGGACAGGAGCACGACCCGCTTGCCGACCTGGGCCAGGGAGACGGCCAGGTTGGCCGCGATGGCGCTCCGGCCGTCCTCGCCGGTGGGGGAGGCGACCATGATGGTCTTCAGGCCCTGGCGTTCGGCCATGACCAGCACCCGGGTCCGCAGCGCCCGGTAGGCCTCGGAGGCGGGGCTGTTGGGGTGCTGCATGGTGACCAGCGTGGGGGCCGTGCGGCCGTTGCGCCGGGTCCGGGGCACGGTGGCCAGCACCGGCGCCCGGAGGTATTCCTCGAGGTCGACCCGACCCCGCAGACGGTTGTCGACCCGGTCCCGGCCGAAGGCCATCAGCGTGCCGAGGAAGAGGCCGAAGAAGGCGCCGAGGATGGCGTTGGTCTTGGGCTTGGGGCTGTTGGGAGCGCCGGGACGCTGGGCGGCGCTGACCACGGCGCCGGGGTCGTTGACGTTGAGCTTGGCCATGTCGGCCAGGACCTGGCGGTAGGGCGAGCCCTGGTCCTGCAGGCTGCGGAGCGTCGACTGGGCCTCGGCCTGGGCCGGGCTGGCCACCGGGGCGAGCGCCAGGCGCTTCGTGGCCTCCACGATCTGAGCGTTGATCGGGTTGAGGGCGGCGTTGGCGTTGGCGATCCGGGCGTCGCGGTTCTTGGTCGCCTCCTGCGTCTTCAGCTGCAGGTAGGCGTCAGCGAAGGCCTGGGCGCAGGTCTGGGCGCCGAGCTTGGTGGAGTCGTTGCAGGAGAAGTCGAGCGCCTGGGTGGTCCCGACGACCGCGACCGACATCTTCTGCTGGATGGCGGTGACCGGGGCGGTGGACTTCATCCGGTCCTTGGCGATGGTGGCGACGTCGGTCGACGTCGCGATCTCGCGCTCCGTACCCATGATGATCAGCTTGTCGACGCCCTGCGGAGTCACGTCCGTGGTGATCGGCCGCACCAGCACCTTGGCGTGCGACACGTACGACGGCTTGGCGACGGCGACCGAGTAGAACAGGGCCAACGCCAGACCGGCCAGAGTCATGGCGGCGATCAAGAGCTTGCGCCGACGGATGACCGACAAATAGTCGCCCATCTCCACGGTGGGCTCCGATGAGATCCTTGTGCTCACGAGGGGGTCGCTTTCTTTTCGCTCCAGCGGGGGGTTCTGCCACTCGTCACCTCAACGGGGAAACAGCCCGTCCATGACGAAGAGCGGCCCGACAAGAGCAGACGTCGCGACGGGCCCGCGCCGCGTGTCTACCTGCCAAGTAAAGTACCACGGCAGTGACCAGAACCCCAGGGGGCTCTTTCGGTCAAATGGAATGGCGGTCGGAGTACAAAACCGACATCCCGGACATAGGGGCTGTCCCGAGGTGTCCGGACTGGTTCGGAAGTACTAGTACTCCTGGGGTTCCCGACCCAAAGCATCAGGCGGAGGCTGCTACCCTCACGTGGTGTCGTCTGCTGCGCCCGGCCGGTTCCGGGCCTTCTTCTCCTCCCGCACCGGAATCGCCTTCGCGGTGGCCGGCGCGCTGCTCGTCGCCACCGGCGTGGCCGTGGTGCTGAAGGGCGACGAGCCCGCCCCCCCGGAGGCCGCCGCGCCGGCGACCACGACCACCACCGCCCCGCCGCCCCAGCCGGTGGCCGGCGTGCTGCTGGGGGCCAGCACCAGCCCCGACATCCGGAGCCTGGCGGCGGAGAAGTCGGCCGTCGAGGGTCTCGAGCAGCGCCTCGGCCGCACCCTTGACATCGACCACAACTTCTACGGCTGGGATCAGGCCTTCCCGACCGAGACCGAGCGGTGGGACCTGCAGGCGGGCCGGATCCCGATGATCAGCTGGAACGGCAAGGGCGTCACCACCGACAGCATCGCCGCCGGCCAGTACGACGACCTCATCAAGCAGCGGGCCCGGGACACGAAGGCCCTCGGGAAGCCCGTCCTCATCCGCTGGTTCTGGGAGATGGACGGCAACAAGAAGGCCGATTTCGCCGGCGCCCCGGCGGAGTACATCGCCGCCTGGCAGCACATCGTCACGACTTTCCGCCACGAGGGGGCGGACAACGTCCGCTGGGTGTGGTGCCCCAACGCTTCCGCCTTCAACAACGGGCTGGCCCAGACGTTTTATCCCGGCGACGATTTCGTCGACTGGACGTGTGCCGACGGGTACAACTGGGCCCCGGGCCGGGCCGGTGACGACTACCGATCGTTCAAGGACATCTTCGGCGGCTTCTACCTCTGGGCGAGCGTGCAGAAGAAGCCGATCATGGTGGGGGAGTTCGGTGTCCAGGAGCGCAATCCGGGCGACAAGGCGCAATGGATCGCGGACGCCCGCGACGCCATCAAAAACGACTTTCCGCTCCTGCGGGCGGTCATCTATTTCAATAGCAACAAGGACTACGATTGGCGACTCACCACGTCGGATTCGGCCGTCGCCGCCTTCCGGCAAATGGCCAATGATCCGTGGTTCAACCTCGGGGTGAACCGTCGCTTCCCGCTGTAGCCGCCGGGCGCCTCCCGGGGGGTCCGGAGCCTGCCGGAGGGCCGCTACGGTGCGGGGAGGCCGATTGTTCGCCCCCGAGGCCCTGTGCGAGAATAAGTCCCCATCAGTAGGGCGCGAACCCGGTGTGGAAGTGGAACCCATGCCCCTTTCCGAAGACGAGCAGCGAATCCTCCAGGAGATCGAGGCGCAGTTCTATGCCAACGATCCCCAGTTGGCTCAGCAGGTCTCGGAGACAACGCTGTACCGCCACGCCTCCCGCAACATCAAGTGGGCGGCGCTGGGCTTCGTCGTCGGCTTCGTCGTCCTCCTGACCTCGTTCGCCTCGTCGCTCTTCTTTGGCTTCGTCGGCTTCCTGGCCATGCTCGGGTGCGCCTTCGTGATCGTGAGCAACGTGCGGAAGATGGGCAAGGCCGGGCTGGAGAGCATCACCGCCTCGGTCAAGGGGAAGCGGCTGAAGAGCCTCTTCGGCGATGCCGGCAAGAACTTCCGCCGGCCCTTCCGCAAGGACGACTCGGGAGGTTGACCTGCCTCCCCTGAGGCACGCCGGCTAGGTCGTCGACGCCCTCGGCAGGAGGGTGGCGGGGTTCAGGCGGCGGCGCCAGCGGCCGAGCGCCGAGTCGCCGGCGTCGAGCGCCTTCGTCAGCGTCTCGACCTCGGCCCAGGCTTCGCTGACCTCTTCCTCGGACGGGTCTCCGGGCGAGTACGACGCCTTGGTGAAGAGGCGGGCCAGCCCGGTCATGGGCGTGCCCACGTCGGCCGCCACCGAGCGGGCGCCGGCCCGGGCGAACTCCATCGGGGTGACCGTGGCGGTCGGCGCCGTGCCCGCCTCGCGGAGTCGGTCGAGCGCCTCTGACCACGCCCCCGCCACCCGGGCCCGGGTGGGGCCGGCCTGGCGCCGGCGGGCCCGCCGCCGCCGCTTCAACGCCGGCGGCACGGCCAGCACCACGGCCAGGAACAGGAGCCCCGCCGCGATCTCCACCAGCCACCGGGTCGACCGGCCGCCGCTGGTGCTGGTGTCGCTCTGGAACGGGTCCTTCTCGGGCTTGTCCGGCTTCGTCGCCGTCGCCCCCGGGGTGCTGGGCTCGGCGGCGCTGGTGGTCGTCGTGGTGGTGGCCAGCACCGGGTTGGCCTGGGGGTTGTAGGTGCCGGTGTAGTTGGTCGGGTTCGGCTCGAAGCGGCCCGGGGTCGGCTCGAAGGCGACCCAGCCCAGCCCGTTGATGTGGACCTCGGGCCAGGCGTGGGCTTCCTTGGTGGTCACGTGGAAGATGTCGGCGGCGGGGTCGTAGGCGCCGGGGGTGAAGCCCACCGCCACCCGGGCCGGGAGGCCGATCGAGCGGGCCATGGCGGCGTAGGCGCCGGCGAACTGCTCGCAGTAGCCGATCTTCGACCGGAACAGGAAGTAGCGGAGGTGGTCGTCCGAGTGGCCGGCCGGCGCCGCCTCGTCGTAGGTGGAGTTGTTGCGGAGGAAGTCCTGCAGCGCCAGGGCCTGCTGGTAGGGCCCGTTGGCGTTGGCCGTCTCCTTGCGGGCCAGATCCCGCACGTCGGCCGGGAAGTCTTCCGGGAGCTCCAGGTAGGGCTGCAGGTCGGCGGCCGGGTCGCCCCCCGCCTGGGCCAGGTCGGCGGGCGTGTAGCGGGGGATCTCGGACTGCACCTTGTAGATCAACCCGGCGGCCGACTCCTTCTCGGTCAGCAGGGTGAGCGACTCGGCGTTGACCCGGGCGCCCTGGAGGTCGACGCGACCCGGCCGGTAGGCGGCCGGGAGCCAGAACGAGTCGAGCGGGCCGATGCGGTAGTCCTGCACCACCTTGTAGGTGAGCGACTGGTCCGACGCCTCCTTGGGCAGGTGGTCACCCGCCGGGCGGTACGTCCCCCGCGACGACCAGATGCGCCCGTCGAACTCCTCCAGCGCCGTGAGCCGCCAGTAGGCGGGCACCGGCGACCGGACGGTGAAGAGCTCCGTCACCGGCGTGCTGGTGAGGCGGGCCTTCAAGTCGACGAGGGGGCTGACCGTGATGCGGGACGTGTCGCCCCCGCCGCCCGTCCCCCGCAGCTCGACCAGCGGCGTCGCCTGGGCGCCCGGGAGGTTGGGGCCGAGCACGAGGCCGGCCGCTGCCACCAGCAGGGCGACCGGCGCCGCCCCCATGGCCAGGCGGGTCAACCCGGGCGGCGACCCCCGGCCGGAAAACCAGGCGCTCGGCAGACCGGCGGCGTGGTTGGCCGCCACGAACAGGAGGGCGGCCACCACGAAGACGAAGGTGGTGGGGAGCTGGAACCCGTCCTTGCCGAGAGCGGCGCCCATCACGAACAGCACGAACGGCGGCAGGATGGCAGTGAGGGTGGCCTCGCCCCGGAAGGCCAGCCAGTCAGCGGCGGCGGCGCAGATCCACGTGCCGCCGACACTCAGCATCAGCAGCCCCGGCGTCACCTTGGTCGGGGCGACGGCGTTGCGGAAGGAGTCGAGCCCGGCCGTCCAGGCCCGGCCCAGCGTCGACAGCGTGCTGGCGGTGGGCAGGCCGTAGAACGTGGTGTGCCCCGCCACCACGGCGCAGACCAGGAGGCCCAGGGCCAGAACCGAGGCGGCCAGGGCCAGCGGGGCCGGCCACCGGCGGGCGGCCAGGCCGACGCCGTGGGCGCCGACGGCGGCCAGCATCACCGGCAGCACCCAGGAGGCGTCGCCGAAGAGCCGGGCGAAGCCCAGCGTGGCCACCACCGACAGGGTGGCGAGGGTTAGGAGCGAACCGCTGCGCTGCGCTGACACGTCATCACCGCCTGGTTCCAGGCTGTGCGGAAGGGGCTGTCGGACGAGACGGGGATCACCATGGCTCCCGGCGCGGCCGGGGCGGAGCCGACGTCGACGCCGCCGTAGGCCGAGGGCCGGACGGCCACCAGCAGGACGAGCCCGAGCCGGGGCCGGAGCGCCCCGAGGGCGGCGAGGTCGGCCCGCTCGGCGTTGGCCATGATGGCGGCCAGGGGCCCGTCGCCGCTGCGGCGCAGGCCCTCGACGACCTGGTCCCAACGGACGAACGTCTCCACCGAGGCGCCGGCCAGGTACTCCATGATCTGGGCGTAGCGGTCGACGCCGGAGGAGCGGATGTCGACGCCGCCGGTGGTGACGAAGCGCACCTGCCGCCGCCCCCGGCACATGGCCGTGGCCAGCGACGCGGCGATCTCCACCGCCCGTTCGAAGGACTCGCCGTGGTGGGTGGACGGGCGGGTGTCGAGGAGGATCGTCGAGCGGGACTCCCACGGCATCTCGTCCTGGCGGAGCATGAGCTCGCCGGTGCGGGCCGTCGACCGCCAGTGGACCCTCCGCAGGTC
>JAUZEX010000629.1 GCA_030838815.1 Actinomycetota bacterium | reverse complement strand
ACGGGCCACCAGCACCACGATGAGGATCAGGAAGGGCCACGCATCCGACAGTCCCTTCACGTTCGGCAGGTACAGCTGCGTCGACACCTCGAGCATCGACAGCGCCATGGCGCCGGCCACCGTCAAGGGCAGTGAGATGAGGCCACCGACGAACGTCACCGTCAGGGCCTTGAGCGTGAAGGCGGTCAGCGACGTGTTGTCCAGCAACAGGATCGGGGCCAGCAGCATGGTGGTGAGGCCGGAGAGGCCGAAGGCCAGGCCCCAGACCACCGGGGCCACGAGCTTCTGACGGATGCCCATCAGACGGGCGGCGGTGGGGTCGTCGGAGACGGCCCGCATGGCCAGGCCGACCCGCGTACGGCGCAGGACGAAGTAGAGAAGGGCGATGAAGGCCAGTACGTTGCCGAACAGGATGAGCTGGTCCCAGCTCACCGAGTAGTCGGCGCCGGGGATGGCCACCTGCTTGTTGGCGAACGGCGAGTTGAAGACCTGGCCCCAGGTGTTGCCCCACCACGGCACGACGAACACGAGGCCCTGGAGGAGGAGGAACAGAGCCAGCGTCGCCACCGTGGCCAGCGCCGGAGCGGCCAGCCGGCGGACGATGAACCGCTCGAAGAGCAGCCCGGCGGCGATGGCCACCAGGATTCCGGCGCCGATGGCAGGGAAGTAGGGCCAGCCCCGGAGCGTGTTCAGGTCCCAGGCGATGAAGCCGGCCAGCACGCCGATCCCGCCGTGGGCGATGTTGAGGACGCCCGTCGTCCGGTAGACGAGCACCATGCCCATGGCGATGAGGCTGTACACGCAGCCGTACTCCAGCCCGATGATGACGGTCTGGATCAGCTTGGTCACGGTGTCTCCAAGATATCGAGCCCCGGGAGGAGCGCCTACGCCGCGCTCCCCCCGAGGCGCGGAGCTAGTTGGTCTCGGCGTACTCGTCGACCAGCGGACCGGCGATGTACTTGAAGTCGAACTTGTCGCCGCTGCGCTGGATCTGGGCCAGGTAAATGGTCTTGTTAGCCCGGTGGTGGCCGGGACTGAACGAGATGTTCGGGCCGAGGCCGGTCTCGAAGTTGGACAGCGTGTCGACCGTGTCCTTCAACCGCTGCCGCGTGACCTCGAGGCCGAGGGACTTGAGGGCGTTCCCGAAGATGCTGGCACCGACGAACCCGCCCTTCGTCCACGTCGAGTGGTCGATATGCGGGTAGTACTTCTCGACCACTGCCTTGTAGGCCCGATACCCGGGGGTGTCCATGTCGTTGGTCACCCAGTGGGTGGCGGCGATGGTGCCTTCACCGTTGGGCCCGGTGAAGTTCGGCGTCACCTGGAAGTACAGGCCTGCCGCGCCGGAGAAGGCGTTCTTCGGCTTGTAGTTCTGGGCCGCCGCCTCCCGCACCAGGCGGGTGAAGATCCCGGGGTCGAGGTAGGTCGAGATGGTGTCGATGTTCTGGGTCCGGGCCTGGGCGATGAACGTGGTCGTGCCCGGGTCGTCGAAGGTCGCCGGCTGTGAGAAGACGACCTCGCCGTTGAACTTCTTGATGACCTCTTCGTAGGCCTTGACGTAGGCCCGGCCCGTCGGGTTGTTGATGTAGATGATCGCCACGCGCTTGGCCTGCTGGTGCTCGGCCTGGTACTTGGCCAGCATGTGGGCCTCGGTGACGGCCGAGGCCGACACCGGGAATGTCCACGCTCCCTTGTACTGCGGCTCCCCCCAGCCGTCGGCGCCGATGTGGGGGATCTTGTGCTCGTCGGCGTAGGGGGTGAGCGGGTCGGACGTGTTGACCGACATGATGCAGCAGAAGGCGAAGATGTGCTCCCGCTCCACCAGGTCCCGGGCGGCGTTCATGCCCTTGGTCCCGTCCCAGGCGTCGTCCCGGACGAGGACGTCGAGCTTGCGGCCGTTGACCCCGCCGCTGTCGTTGATCTCCTGCAGCTTGGCCCGTCCGGCGTAGGACAGGTCGTCACCGAAGGAGCCCACCGGGCCGGAGTAGATCCCGATGTGGCCGACCTTGATGGAGTTGGCGGTCACGCCGACGTCGGTGGCACCGCCGACGGCCGAACCGGCGCCCGGAGGGCCGCCGGGAGTGGGCGCGCCGGGAGTGGGGGCGGAGCCGCCGGGGACGACCTTGCCCGCACCAGCGCCGGACGACTGGGCGCCCGACCCGCCGGAGGACCCGGCGGCGGACCTGGCCGCCGGCTGGGCCGCGGCAGAGCTCGACTTGGCCGCCGAGCTCGAGCCGCCCGCCGGCGAGGCCGCCGAGCCGCTCGCGGAGGCGCCCGCGCCGGCCGGGGAGCCGGCGACATCGGAGGTGGCGGCGCCCGTCTCGGTCGGGGCGGCCGAGGCGCCGGCATCACCGGCGGAGTACCCCCCGCCGCTCGAGGCGGCGGCGTTGGTCCCGGCCACGTTCTGGCTCTGGACTTTGAGGGCGGCGCGTTGGGCTGCGCTCCCCCCGCAGGCGGCGGAGGCGAGCGCCCCGGCCGTCAGAAGGACGAAGAGGCGGCGCGTTGCCATACAGTTGACCCCCTTGCTCCCCAGCGTCGGTGAGCGGACGTTCGAATGCTCGTGACTACGGCAGAGCGAGACGGGGAGGGGCGCTCGGCTCTCACAATTTGAGGACGACGAATGGGACGATTGGTGAGAACGGCACGATGCGTGACAAAGCGGACGCCACCAGTGTGACCGAAGACGTCAGATTCGGGCAAGAGTCGCCCGCGACCGCTCAACGTCCTTCACCTCCCCCGATGGACGCAGCTCCGGAAACGTAGGTCTCGCCGTCGGGAGAGTCCCGCGTAGCTGTTACGGGTTCGAGTACGCGTTCGGGCCCGGGGGTGATCGAAGGGCCGGGGAAGAACAGCCAGCCGTCGGCGTCCCGGCTCACGCGGTGCCCGGTCCGGGCCCAGCCGTCGCGGCGGCGCACGGCCAGCTCCCCGACCTGACCGGCGGAGAGTGCCTCGCCATCGCCGTCGAGCACGTCCATGTCCAGCAGGCCGGCGGGCGGCCGTCCGAACGACCCGACCGGCCCGACCCCGACCGGGTTGTAGGCGAAGGCGCCCTCGGGGCTTCCGTACCACTCCAGCACCCGGACCCCGAAGCGCTCCTCGAACGGCCGCCAGATCTCCCGGGGCATGCCGGTCGACACGACGAGCCGGACCGGGTGGGTCCGATCCTGACGCGAGGACGGGGTCCGGTAGACGGCGGTGCCCAGCCCGTCGCCGTTGGTCCAGGTCGTACAGCCGTGATCGATGCAGATCCCCCACAGGCGGCCCGGGTCGGGCACCCGGCTGATCACGGCGTGGTGGACGGCGCCGAGCACGGCCGGCATGACGGTGGCGGCCAGGGCGTTGCCGTCGGCCAGCGGGAGTCCGGTGTAGGCGACGTCGTCGGGCCGGTAGCCGAAGAACCCGGGGACGAGCCGCCACAGCAGCAGCCGTTCGTGGGGCACCTCGACGCCGACGGTGTCTCCGTTGGCGCCGGTGGTCGGCACGACCAGCCACGGCGCGGCCGGGTCGTCGACGTGCTCGCCGGGGTCGCGGCCCTCCACGCCGTCGGAGAATTCGTCGAGGACGGGATGCTCCGCGGACGGGTCGAGGCCGGCGGACCGGCCCTCGGGGGTGGCGACGACGAGGGTCTTGATGCCCGTCCGGCGGATCACGCCCGACAGGTCGCTCTCGGCCAGGCGGTAGTCGGCGGTGATGAGGACGGCGCAGCGCAACGCCCGCAGCCGCGTCTCCACGGCCAGGTCGCTCCCCTGCGGGTCGAGCGGAACGACCGCCATCCCGAGCTTGGCCCCGGCGGCGAGGACGTGGAGCAGCGCGGGATGATTGCGGAGGAGCGTGGCCACCCGGTCGCCGCGCCGCAGCCCGAGCCGGAGCAGTGCGTCGGCCGCCCCGACGGCGCCCGTGGCGAGGTCGGCGGCGGTGACCCGCTCCGCCGGTCGGGGCCCGTTCTCGAACACGAACACGTCCCGGCCCGGATCGCGTGCCGCTTCGGCCGCCACGACCCGGCTGAGGACGACCCCGGCCAGGGGCGCCCCGCCGCTCCCCTCCCTCGCGCCGGACACGGGGGCGAGGATAGGGAGAGCCGGCTGAGAACGTCCCGAGTGAGAGTTACGGGTTCTTCGCGCCGGTAGTTACGTACATTCCAATTACGACCGCCGGGGGCGGTCGACCAGCCCCAGGGTCGAGGCCCGCTGGGAGAACTCCCGCTTCGAGTGGACCCCGAGCTTGGCGTAGACGTTGGCCAGGTGCCCCTCGACGGTGCGCCGGCTGATGAACAGCTCATGGGCGATCTCGGCCGCGGTCAGCCGGAGGGCCGCCAGCCGGGCCACCTCCAGCTCCCGGGCGGTGAGCGACGCCGGACCCATGGCCGCCGCCGCTGCCCGCCGGCCCGAGGCGCCGAGGCCGCGGAGCGCCTCGACCGTCCGGTCGCGCCGGGGAACAGCCTGGCACCGGTCAAAGGCGCTGACCGCCCGCTCGAGGGCGTCGACGGCCTCGGCCCGGTCATCGGTCGCCCGGCCGAGGACGTCGAGGGCCCGTCCGAGGAGGACGTCGTAGCCCGACCCGTCGAGCAGCGCCACCGCCGCCCGGGCGGGCCCGACCGCCCCGTCGGCGTCGCCGCTCTCGAGCCGCAGCGAAGCCCGGGCCAGGTTGGCGATGGCCCGGTACAGGTCGCGGTCGAGCTCCTTGGCCGCCTGCTCGAGCTGCACGACGGCGGCGGTGGCCTCGGCCGGGCGGCCCGACGCCAGGGCCACCTCGACGAGGTCGAGGAGGATCGGCGGGGCGAGGGCCGTGGCGCCCATGCCGAGCATCCGCTCTGCGGCGTCGGTCAGCTCCTCCCGGGCGGCGTCGAGGCGACCCTCGGCCCGGGCCAGGAGGGCGGAGGCGTGGTGGGCGATGTCGGTGGCGACGTACCAGGGGACGTCGCCGTAGACCCGCCGGGCGGAGGCGACATGGCGGCGGGTCTCGTCGATCTCCCCGATCTCGGCCGTGGCCAGGGCGGCCATGAACATGGCCATGCCCCGGCGGCGGCTGCTCATGCCGGGGGAGAGGCTGAGCGAGTCCTGGGTGCAGCGCAGCGCCCCGGCCAGGTCGCCGGCCAGCCACCGGACATGGCTCTCGAGCTCGAGGACGTTCCCCTCCCGCCAGGCCGGGTTGGCCTCCTTGGCCTCGGCGAAGCAGCGCAGCGCCTCGTCGAGGCGGCCCTCGATGCCCAGCGACCAGCCGAGCGACATCACGTTCCAGGTGATGCGGTAGGGGCTGCCGTCGGCCCGGGCCTCGGCCACGCTGCGCCGCAGCGTCTCCTCCGCTTCGCCGAAGCGACCCTGGTAGAAGAGGACGGTGCCGAGCACGCCCACCGCCCGGGCCGCCGCCGCCCGCTCCCCGGCTTCGTCGGCCGCCGCCGCCACCTCCCGGCACCCGGCTTCGAGGGCGGGCAGGTCGCCGGCCAGTCCCTTCACGTAGGCCACCTCGAGCGCGGCCAGCAGCATGCCGGAACGGTCGCCGGCCCGGGTGAAGAGGTCGAGGGCCTCGGCCGCGGTGTCGGCGGCCTGGTCGATCTGGCCCGTCCCCCAGGCCAGGAAGCTGGTCAGGCGGGACTTGATGCTGGCCCGCTGGAGGAGGTCGCCGCTGCCCTCGAGGTGGGCGTCGATGGCCCGGAGGGCGTCGATGGCGGCGGAGAAGTCGGCGTCGGCGCGGTGGTCGAAGACCCACTCGGCCCGGCCCGAGAAGGCGTTCGCCACCTCGACCCAGCGCCGGTCGCCGGCCGGGAGGAGCTCGACGAGGGCGCCGAGGATCCGCAGTCCCTCGCCGTAGACGCCCCGCTCCTCGGCCTGGTGCAGCGCATCGGACAGGACGGCCAGCGCTTCGGGGTCGCCCACCTCGGCCGAGCGGGCGAAGTGGGGAGCGGCCTCCCCGAGGCGGCCCATGGTGAGGAGCACCCGGCCGACCTGGCGGTGGAGCACCACGAGCCGGGCGCCGACGATGCCCTCGTAGACCGTCTCCTGGATGAGCGGGTGGGAGATCTCGTAGGTGTACGTGCGGCCCCGCTTGGCCTCGGACACGAACCGGGCCCGGACGAGGGCCTGCAGCGCCGGCCCGAGCTCCTCCAGCGGACGGTCGCCCAGGACGACGATGTCGCCCAGCTCCACCCGCCCGCCGGCCACGGCCAGGATCTCCATGACGCCCCGCTGGCTGTCGTCGAGGCGGTCCATGCGGACCCGGACCCGCTCGACCAGACCTTCGGGGAGCGACCGCAGCACCGGCCGGGCGAGATCGCCGCCCTCTTCGACGAGGGCCTGGAGGAGCCCCAGGACGAACAGCGGGTTGCCCTGGGCCCGGCTGGTGAGCCAGTCGATCAGCTCCGGCTCGGCCACCGCCCCGATGACCTCCTCGGTCAGCTCCCGGACGGCGTCGGCTGGCAGCGGGCCGATCTCGACCCGGTGGAGGGCGCCGATCTGCTCCAGGTCGAGGAGCACCCGCTGCGCCACCGGGTGCTCGGCCAGCTCGCCGGGTCGGGCCGAGGCCACGACGAGGATCCGCTCGGTGGACAGGCTGCCGGCCAGGTAGTGGAGGGCGTCCCACGACGAGGCGTCGGCCAGGTGGACGTCGTCGAGGACGACGACGACCGGTGCCTGCTCGGCCAGGTTGGCCAGGAGGACGGCGAGGCCCTCGAGGAGCCGGGGCCGGGGCGGCTCCCGGTCGGGCGCCGCCCCCCGGACAACAGCGACACTCCGGAGCAGGGAGGCCAGGTCGTCCAGGAAGCCCCCGCACAGGAGGGCCACCTCCTGCTTGCCCAGGTTGCGGAGGTGGCGCTCCAGCGCCTCCACCCACAGCCCGAATGACGCCGTGTCGCCGAGAGGATGGGCCCGGGCCGACAGCTCGATCGACGCCCGCCGCCGGTCCTCCAGCGACTCGGCGGCGAGGCGGGTCTTGCCCATCCCCGGCTCGCCCACGACCAGCACGAAGCGGAACTCTCCGGACGCGGCGCGCTGCCACTGCCCGTCCAACTGAGCAGTCTCGGGGCTGCGGCCAACGATCCTGGTTCTCCAGGGCATATTTCCCTCGTGGGGGCAGGTGAAGCCCCCGAGCCCCGAAGCGTACCGACCGTTCACGCCAAATGGACGGCGATGCCCCTCTGGATCTCCCGCAGGTGGTCCTCGTCGGTGAGCTTGCCGCCGCTGTGGTCGACGACGTAGAAGGCGTCGACGACCTCGTGGCCGAGACTCGTCACCTTGGCCAGCCGGACG
>JAUZEX010000599.1 GCA_030838815.1 Actinomycetota bacterium | reverse complement strand
AGGACCTCGTCGAGGTTGGGGGGGCGGGCCTCGGCCAGGCGGGCGGCGACCAACTCCAGGAGGTCCCGCGGGGTGAGCGGGACGGGACCCGCTCCGTCGGACCCGAGGAGCAGGACGGGCGGACGGCTCAGGCGGTAGGGCTGGAGGGCCGGTGCCGGCCGGGCCCGGAACACCACCGCGTCGGGCCCGAGGCCCACCTGGACGTGGCGGTCGTCGCCGGTGAGGGGCAGGTACAGGGCCCCGGCCACCGATCCGATCCGGGCCCGGGACCGGAATCCGAACAGGTCTTCGGCGATCAGCCCGTCCACCAACGACCGCAGGACGTCGCCTTCGGTCTCACGCCGGTCCTCGTCGGGCCGAAGTGAGAGACCCCTCATCGTGGAAGCCATGTACCGATCTTGGCCTCTACGGCGCGGTCATGGACGGCTTTGGCGCAGGCGACGTCGATCACGGCCATCCCCATGGAGTTGAGAAGGATGACTTCGGCGTCCCGTTCGCGGCCCGGACGCTCCCCGATCACGATCTGGCCGAGCTCGGCGTGGAGCCGTTCCCGGGAGAAGCTGCCCTCGATGGTGAGCTGGTGGATGATCTTTCCTTCCCGGTTGCACTGGTCCCAGTCGTCGACCACGACCTTGTCGGCGGAGAGGAAGACGTCCTTGGCGGCGTCCATGATCGAGACGTTGCTGAAGAACGCACCGGGCCGGAGCCAGGCGGCCGGGAGCCAGGGCCGGTCGGCGACCGTGGCGGTGACGATGACTTCACCGGCCCGCACTGCCGACTCGGCGTCGGTGGCGATGCGCACTTCCACTTTGGGGTGGCGAATGTCCAGCGCTTCGCCCAGCCCGACGGCGGCCGGCTCCCTCAGGTCGTAGAGCCACACCGTCTCCACGGACGGAAACTGCTCCAGCAGCGTGAACACCTGGTGGCGACCGATCGGCCCGCAGCCGACGCAGGTCAGCGCCCGGAATCCCGGCCGGGCAAGGTGGCGGGCGGCGACGGCGGTGACGGCGGCGGTGCGGGCGGCGCTGATGAACGCACCCTCCATGACGGCTACCGGGTAGTGCGTGTCGGGATCA
This sequence comes from Actinomycetota bacterium, assembly GCA_030838815.1. GTDB lineage: Bacteria > Actinomycetota > Acidimicrobiia > IMCC26256 > BP-133 > BP-133. Next base: position 2,138 of record JAUZEX010000599.1, on the reverse strand, counting down.
TTGAGGACGATGAGGGCGCTGGCCCGCTCGAGGCCGGCCCGGTCCGGGTTGTCGTGCTTGGATCCGATCCACTTGAGCCCGGCGACGGGCCGGTCGCCGCCGACGTAGGCCGGCATGGCGATGATCCGGTCGGCGATGTGTCCGTCGGGCCGCCACCGCAGGTAGGGCTTGAGCGGTTGCACGGTCTCGCGCCGGGCGTGGAGGGCGAAGGCCCCGGCGACGGCGTCGACGAAGATGTCGGAGCCGCTACCGGCGGCGGCGGTGACGTCGGCCCGACTGAGGTACAGCAGGGCCGGGGGGGAGGCGTCGCCCATGCTCCCCGTCAACCGGCGCTCACGACCGCCGGTTCGACGGTCGCCGGTTCGACGGTCGCCGATTTCCCAGGCGGCAGGCGGGCCACCCAGTCGTCGTCGTAGACCTGGTCGAGGTAGCGGTCGCCCCGGTCGGGCAGCACGGTGAGGACCTGCCAGTCCTCGGGCAGGCGGGGCCGGATCCTGGCGATGGCCGCCACCACCGCCCCCGACGACCCGCCCGCCAGGATCCCCTCCGTGGAGGCCAGCGCCCGGCAGCCGGCCACGGCCTCCCGGTCCGAGACCGAGACCACCTCGTCGATCTCGCCGGCGGCGAGCAGCTCGGGGCGGCGGCCGGCGCCGAGGCCGGGCACGTGGCGGGGCCCGGGCGGACCGCCGAAGATCACCGACCCGACGGCGTCGACGGCCACCACGTGCAGGCGGGGGAAGGGGCCCCGCAGGCGCCGGGCGAGGCCGAGGATCGTGCCGGTCGTGCTGACCGGCACCACCAGGCAGTGGAGGGGCCGGTCGAGGTCGGCCAGGATCTCGCCGCCGGTGCCGTGGTAGTGGGCCTGCCAGTTGCGCTGGTTGGCGTACTGGTTGATCCACAGGCTGCCGGGCCGTTCCCGACACAGCTCCGCCACACGGCGGAGGCGGCAGTCGAGGTAGCAGCCGTGGTCGTCGGGTTCGGTGACGATCTCCACCTCGGCCCCGAGGCGGGCCAGGATGCGGAGATTGGCCGGCGTGGTCCTCGGGTCGACCACGCAGGTGAAGTCGAGGTCGTGGACGCGGGCGGCGGTGGCCAGGGCGATCCCGAAGTTGCCCGACGAGCTCTCGATCAGGTGGGTGGCGGCGGTGATCGTGCCGTCGGCCAGGCCGCCCTCGACGATGTAGGCCGCCGAGCGGTCCTTCATGCTCCCGCTCGGGTTCATGAGCTCGAGCTTGGCGATGACGGTCGGCCCCGGCGGCGGGAACTGCCGGCCCAGCTCGACCAGCGGCGTCCGCCCGACGCATGCCACCACTGAGCTGTAAAGCATTCCTTACCTTTCGAGATAGGTCCGCCGAATAACGACGTTAGCCTTCTCTCCCGGGTCGGATGCGGGTCTGTCAGCGGGCGAGCATGGTCGACGGCATCTCGTCGATGCGGTTCGTGTCGAGCGCGGTGAGCTTGTCCTCGCCGCCGTCGTAGAGGCGGATCCAGTCGATCACCCAGTCGGGATCCTTGAACCGCTCGGGCCGGTGCCAGGGCAGGGCCGCCTCGAGGATCCAGGGGGTGAGGTAGCCGAAGATACGGACCATGAGCTTCTTCAGCTCGAAGCGTGTGCGCAGGCCGGCCCAGCGCCCGTCCTCGATGAGGAGCATCTTGTAGGCCTGACGGGTCCGGCGCAGCGTGTGGAACATCGTGTAGACGAGGCCCTTGACCCGCAGGCGGTAACTGCCGACCACGTGCTGGTACACGGCGAAGGCAGCGTGCTTGTGCTCCAACTCCTCCACGAAGTGCCACAGCACCAGCGAGGCCACGGCCGGGTCGGCTCCCTTGAAGAACTCGCTCCGGAAGCGGACCAGCATGTGGCCGACGGCCAGCGCCATCGTCTCGAACCCGGCGGCGTAGGCCAGACAGAAGTCGGCGTCGCGCGTGGCCCGGATGCGGTCGTAGTCGGCTTCGAGGGTCCGCTCGTAGGCCCGGAGCTTCTCGTAGCCCTGGCCGATGACCAGTTCGTTGAAGCGGCGGTGCTGGCGGAAGTGCTGCGCCTCCTGGCCGATGTAGGCCTTGGCCTCCTCGAGGAGGCCCGGGTCGGTGATCCGGGGCAGCGCCTCGCGGACGGTCTGGATCAGGAACGGCTCCAG
>JAUZEX010000566.1 GCA_030838815.1 Actinomycetota bacterium | reverse complement strand
CACCGCTCCCGGCAGCGGCTCCAGGGCCCGGGGGCCCAGGGCCCGCACCACCTTCGGGGTTGTGTCGGGCGCGCCGGCGCCGGCCTCGCGCAGACGTCCGACCACGGCTGGCAGTAGCGCCTCCGGCGCGTCGTCTTCGACTTCGACCTCGATCTCCCGGAAGCGCGACGCCAGGCGACGGCCGTGGTACACGGAGACCTCATCGTCGGCGATCTCCGCCACCTGCGTGCCGTCGACCGTGAGGCCCACTCTCGACCGCTCGGTCTTGAGGCGCGCCACCGGCCCCAGAGGCTCACTCCGGGCGTAGGCCCGGACCAGCGCCGCGGCGGGCTCGGGGATCGTGCCGGCCGGTCCTTCGAAAGGGATCTCCCGGCGGCTCATCACCGGCCCGCCGTCGCCCTCGGGCAGCTTCACCGTCCACGGCGGGTCGTCGCCGAGCCGGTGGCGGAGGCTGACTCCGGCCCGGGCCAGGCGGAGATCCTTGGTGTCGTAGTAGGTGGCATCGAGCTTCTTCATCGGGAGCGGCTCGACGCCCAGCTCGGGCAGGACGTCGTCGAGGGTCGGGAGGGCGAAACCGCCCCACGCCGCCAGCTTGACCTCCCGCTCGATCTTCATCCGCGGAGGCTAGCTCCGGAGTCGGCCAATCGGCGGAGGGCGTCCTCGGCGCCGGGGCCGCGGCGGTGCCAGCACCCGTCGGCGTCCATCTCCCAGGCCGGCAGCCGCAGCAGGACGTCGAGGATGGCCTCCAGCCGGGCCCGGTGCCCGGGGTCCTCGATGGGGACGGCGACGTCGATCTGCCGGTCGAGCTGGGCCAGAGCGAGGTCACCGGAGGACAGGAACCACGAGGCCGATTCTCCGGCTCCGAAGACGAACAGCCGCGACGACTCGAAGTGGCGACCCACCGGGGCCACGACACGGATCCCATCCGACAGCCCCGGCACGCCGGGGCGCAGGATGCAGGCGCCGGACACGACGAGGTCGATCACCACGCCCCGCTGCGCCGCCCGGTAGAGGGCGTCGACGACCTCCCGGTCGACCATCCGGTAGACCTTGAGGGCGATGCGTCCGGCCGGGCCGGCCGCCGTCTCCCGCCGGATGAGGTCGAGGAGGCGGGCCCGGAGGTGGGCCGGCCCGACCAGGAGCTTCCGGAACCGGGCCGGCCGGCTGTAGCCGGTCAGGTAGTTGAAGAGATCGGTCATGTCGGCGGTGACGTCGGGGTCGGCCGACAGGAGCGACATCCCTTCGGGACGGCGGGTCGGGTGGTGCAGGCCCGTCCCCACCACGCCGTAGCGGGACAGCTGGTCGCCGCCGTCGCGGATCACGAGCGTGACCGGGCAGTGGGTGCGCAGCCCCACGAGGCCATACACCACGTGGCCGCCGGCCCGGTCCAGCGCCCGGGCGCAGGCCACGCTGTTGCGCTCGTCGAGCCGGGCGGCCAACTCCACGACGGCGACGACATGCGCGCCCCGTTCCGCCGCCCGGACCAGCGCCCGCACCGTCGGCCCGTCGGGCGACGCCCGGTAGAGGGTCTGCTTGATGGCCAGGAGCGCGGGGTCGGCCGACGCCTGCTCCAGCAGCGCGACCACCGAATCGGTGTACGACTCGTAGGGGTAGTGGACGAGCATGGCGCCCCGGTCGAGGGCCTGGAACACGTCGCGCTGGCCAGAGGCCCCCGACCGCAGACGGGCGGGAGCGGCGGGCCGCCGGGCGGCCGGCCCCGGGCCCTCGGGAAGCGGCAGCACGGCGAGGTCGGCCATGCCCATGAGCCCGTCAACGGGATAGACCTCCGTCCGTCCCAGGTCGAGCGCGGCGGTCAGGCGCTCCAGCGCGTCGTCCGGGATCCGGGGCTCGACCTCGAGGCGTACGGGCGCCCCGTGACGCTCGAGCCGCAGCTGCCGCTCGACCGAGGTCAGCATGTCGTCGACCTCGGGGTTGACGACGATGCCGGCCTGACGCGTCACCCGGAACACGGCGGAACCCTCGATGTGCTCGGAGGGAAACAGCGCCGGGAGGTGGGCCTGGACGACCTGCTCCACCGGGAGCACCCGGACCCCCGAACCGCCCGCCCGGGGCCGGACGCGTACGAACCGCGGCACGACCGGCGGAAGCTCGACCGATCCGAACCGCCGCTGTCCCGCCCCGTCGCGCACCGCCACTGCCACGTTGATCGACAGGTTGGCGGCCGGGGGGAGCGGCTTTCCCGGCTCGGTGACGAGCGGGACGAGTACCGGCAGGAGCCGATCGTGGAAGAGGCCTGACACCGCCTCCCGGTCGTCGTCGGCCAGATCGGCCCATCGGCAGAGCTCGACCCCGCCTTCAGCCATCGGGGAACGCAACCCTTCCAGGGCGTCGGTCTGGCGCACCAGTAGGCGCTGCACCCGCAGGCGCACGGTCTCGACCCTCCGCGTCGAGGCTCCGGCCCGCAGACGGGCCCCGGTCAGCTGGAAGAACTCGTCGAGAAACCGCCCGACGTCGGCCAGGACCCGCAGCCGCTCCAGGAGGGAGGCGGCGGCGTCTTCCGAAAGGGCGAGCCGCCGCGCGGCAGTGTCAAGGCTGCCGGCGTCCTCATCGAGGTAGCTGGCCCGCCCCTCGCTCACTGTCATGGCCCGACGTGGCGAAACAGGAGATGCAACCGGGGACTCCAGAGACATCCCCGCCACGTTACGTTCCGGTAGCTGTCCGTTTGATGAACAGCAGGAAACGTCTCGGTAACCGCACGGCGGCTCAGCCAGCCGGCTCCTGCAAGACGGTGAACACTTCGGCCAGCTCCTCGTGAATCCGGGCCCGCAGATTGCCGCAGATAACGAGCCGCTGCTCGGGCAGAGCCCAGTGCAACAGGTCGGACAGCTCGCCCCCGTGGGGCAGGACGACCTCGATGTCGGTGTCCCCGCGCTCCCAGCTGTAGAGGTTGACCTCCAGCCGCAGCATGGGCGGATCGCCGGTCACCAGCCGGACATGGGACCGCTCCGTCTCCGGCGCCGGTCGGGGTGGGTCCAGGACCACCTCGGCGTCGCCGGCCTGGCCATTCCGATTGGGGATCGTCTTCACGGGCGGGATCCACCTCGTTGTTGGTTGGGCACGATTGTGCAGAACGAGGGTGACGCCGCCACGAACGCCGCATGTCCGCCGCCTGAACCGGTCGGGAAGCGTGCCCTTACCGTTCGCGGTTGTTGCCCTGCTGGACACCCCCCCGGTGCATTTACACCAAAAAGGTTCCATTCGGACGGCAACCCGTCTCTGTTCAGCATGACTTAACTATTCGTTCAGCCCTGCCCCGCTTGACAGGGGAGGCGTTTTCACCGGTGTTCCGTACCTTCCGATCCATGAACCGAAAGCGCACTCCCGTTCTGTTCCTCCTGGTCTTCTCGCTCGTCGGCCTGCTGGCCGCTTGCGGCAAGTCCAGCAACGACTCCGCGTCCAAGAGCAACGGCAGCACGAACGGGACGTCCTCCGGCGCTACGAAGCTGGCGGCCACGACGCTCAACGCGTCGGGAGCGACGTTCCCGCAACCCTTCTACGAGCAGGTGATCGCCAAGTTCTCCGAGAAGAACTCCGGCGTGACGATCAACTACGGCGGTGGCGGCTCGGGGAAGGGCCGGACCGACCTGCAGACGGGCGTCGTCGACTGGGCCGGTTCCGACGGTATCGTCAAGCCGGAGGACGTCCAGAAGTACAAGGGCCCGTTCCTGTACTTCCCGACGGTGGCAGCGCCGATCACGGTCTCCTTCAACCTGACCGGTGTCGACAGCCTGCAACTCTCGCCCGACACGGTCGCCAAGATCTTCCTGCGCCAGATCAAGACCTGGAACGACAAGGCGATCGCCGCCGACAACCCCGGCGCCAAGCTGCCGGCGACCGCCATCACCGTCGCCCACCGGTCTGACGGCTCCGGGACCACCGAGAACTTCACCAAGTTCCTGAAGGCCGCCGCCCCCACGTCGTTCACGCTCGACGCCGGGTCGACGGTCAACTGGCCGGCCGACACCCAGGGCGGCAACGGCAACAACGGTGTGGTCCAGATCGTGAAGGGCACCAACGGCGCCATCGGCTACGTCGACTTCTCCGACGCCAAGGCGGCGAGCCTGAAGTTCGCCAAGGTGAAGAACAAGGCGGGCAAGTTCGTCGATCCGACGCTCGAGGGCGCCAGCGCCGCCCTGGCCGGCATCACCGTGAACCCCGACCTCACCTACAACCCGCTGTGGGCCGACGGCGACGCCGCCTATCCGATCACCGCCCCGACCTGGATCCTGGCCTACACGAACCAGACCGACAAGGCGAAGGGGGCCGCCCTCAAGGCCTTCCTGCAGTACATCTACAACGACGGCCAGGCCATGGCCGCTGAGATCAACTATGCCCAACTGCCCGCCTCCCTGAAGGAGAAGGGCCTGGCCCAGGTCGACAAGTTGGTCATACCGGCGTGATCGCACCACCGAGCACGGCGAGGCCCCCGCAGGTCGTCACCGCACCAGGAGCGAAAAGTCCGCTCCAGGGCGGATCCCGCCTGGCCGATCAGACGTTCCGCTGGCTGTGCCTGGCCTCCGGCCTCCTGGTCCTCGTCGTGCTCGGTCTCATCCTCGTCTCCACCAGCAACGAGGCGATGCCGGCCTTCCGGCAGGAGGGCCTCCACTTCCTCACCTCGAAGGTGTGGGACCCGGCCGGCGGCCACTTCGGCGCCCTGGCCTTCATCTACGGGACGCTGGTCGTCTCGGCCATCGCCCTGGTCATCGCCGTGCCGGTCAGCATCGGCCTCGCCCTGTTCATCTCCGAACTCGCCCCGGCCCGGCTGCGGACGCCGGTGGTGTACATCGTCGACCTGCTGGCGGCCATCCCGTCCGTCGTGTACTGCCGGTGTGGTATCCTCGTCTTCGGCCCGGTGATCGCCAAGCTCTACGAGCGCATCAGTAGCGCCTTCGACGGAATTCAGTTGCTCGGCACCGTTTTCCACGGCTCCAGCCAGAAGAGCTTCATGA
>JAUZEX010000559.1 GCA_030838815.1 Actinomycetota bacterium | reverse complement strand
CGACGGGCCGGGCTTCCCGGACGCCGTCCTCCCGGTGGCCTTCGACCGCTTCACCCGGGCCGAGGTGGCCCGCGGCCACGACGCCGGCGCCGGTGCCGGCCTGGGCCTGGCCATCGTCGCCGCCATCGTCCGGGCCCACGGCGGCACGATCTCCGCCGGCAACGGCCCACCCCTCGGCGGCGCCGCCGTCGTCGTCCGCCTGCCCCTGGACGAGACGGGCCCGGTCCCCGAGCCGGTCTGACCGCTCCCCCCTCGTTCCGGCGTTCGTTTTCCGTTCTATCGCCGGTGGACGAACGCCGGTTGGGGCGGCGGCGGCGTCAGGCGAGGCCGAGGTGGCGGAGCATGGTGGGGGGGATCGAGGTCGAGGGTTCGCCGGCGGCCAGCATTGCGGCCCGCTCGATGTTGATCTCGTCCCGCTCCCGGCAGGTCCAGGAGTCCCAGGGGCCGGGCCCGATCGTGCCGGCCACGCAGGCGGCCAGGTAGTCGTGCAGGGCCTCGACCTCGGCCTCCCCGCCGATCGGGCCGTGGCCGGGGACGATCGTGCCGGCCAGGTCGGGGAGCAGCTCCAGCACCTGGACCCAGGCCGACGGGTCGCCCTGGAAGGCCAGGGGCGTCACCCCGAAGAAGCAGACGTCGCCGGCGAAGAGGATGTCGTCGTCGACGAGGACCATGAGGTCGCCGGCGGTGTGGCCGGTGGCCGGGATGAGCTCCATGCGGGTGCCGATCGGCGCGCCGTCGACCACCTCGTGGGTCACCGGACGGGTACCGAGCTCGGCCAGCTCGTCGAACTCGTCGGCGAAGGCGGGCATGAATGCCTTGTAGCCGTCGGTCATCAGCGGCTGGTCGAGCAGCGCGCTGGTGGCCGGGCTGGCCAGGACCGACGCCAGCGGGAAGGCCTTGGTGCCGCCGACGTGGTCGATGTGGGCGTGGGTCAGCACCAGGCGCCGGACGGGCTGGCCGAGGGCGGCCACCGCGGCGGCGAACGGCTCCCACTGGGAACGCACCATGAGGCAGTCGACGACGGTCAGGCCGTCGTCGTCGGCGACCACCCCGGCGTTGCTGATCCCCGACCCACCACCCGGCTGCAGCCAGGCCCAGACCCCGTCCCCCAACTTCTCGAGCTCCACGACCTCACAATACCGTCGGTTTGAACCACCGCTCCGGCCGGGGAGTAGGAGATGTCATGGACATCGCCGTGCTCGGAATGGGTCGCATGGGTCAGGCCGTCGCCCGGAGGCTGCTGGCGGGAGGTCACGACGTCGTGGTCTGGAACCGCTCGCCGGGCCGGGCGGGGAAGGTCGTCGCCGCCGGGGCCCGGGAGGCGCACTCGATCGCCGAGGCCGTCGCCGGCCGCGAGGTCGTCGTCACGTCGCTGGCCAACGACGACGCCGTCCGGGCGGTGGCCCTCGGCGACGGCGGCATCCGGAGCGCCATCGGCGCCGACACGGTGTACGCCGACTGCTCCACGGTCTCACCGGCGATGAGCACCGAGCTGGCCGATCATTTCCCGCTGTTCGTGGCCCTGCCGATCCTCGGCGCCCCGACGGCCGTCGAAGCGGGCCAGGCGACCTACCTGGCCGGCGGCGACCAGGCCGTCATCGCCCGCCTGGAGCCCATGCTGGCCACGCTGTCCGACAAGGTCCGCCGCTACGACACACCGGCCAAGGCGGCCGGCGGCAAGCTGGCCAACAACCTCATGCTGCTGGCCGAGATCGTCGCCCTGGCCGAGGCCGTCACTGTCGCCCGGGCGGGCGGGCTGTCCGACGACGAGATCCGGGAGCTGGTCGGCCAGAGCCCCGTGCTGCCTCCGGGGATCAAGAACCGGTTCGAGGGTGTGCTCACCGGCGAGCAGGATCCCTGGTGGTCGCCGGCGCTCGGAGCCAAGGACGCCCGCCTGGCGGTGGAGGCGGCCAAGGCCGCCGGCGTCGACCTTCCACTGGCCGAGGTCGTCGAGTCGCTCTACCGCGAGGCGGCCGCTGGCGCCGGCGAGAACGAGGACATCGTCGCCGTCGCCAACCGCTACCGCACCCCGCGCTGACCCGCCTGATCGACCTCGCATGCGCGATCCGTCGGACTGGGTCGGCCGGATCGCGCATCCGGCGGGGTCTAATCGGATCGGTGCGTCACTCCGGCCCGACGTGCTCCGGTAGGAACCCGATCGCCACCGCACGGGCGGTGACGGCCTGGAGGACGGGGAAGCGCTGCAGGACCTTGATGAAGACCGGCACCGGCAGCGGCTGGTCCGACTGCAGGACCCGGGCGATGACGCCGCGGCCCAGGGCGCGCTGGAGGAGCTGAGTGGCCACGGTGGGGAACAGCCGGCGGCCCTGCACCCTTGTCAGCTGGATCTGGAGTGCGCGGAATACCCCACCAGCGAGGCGACTGCCGTTCGAGGCGGCGTCCCGCTCGGCCTTCAGCTGACCGCCCACGATCCGGGCGCTGGCGACGGCGTCCTGGATGGCGAGGTTCACGCCGACCCCGCCCATGGGGGACATGGCGTGGGCGGCATCGCCGATGAGCAGGACGCCGTCGGCGTGCCAGCGCCGCAGCCGGTCGACGACCACCGTGAGGACGTGGACGTCGTCCCACGACTTGAGGGCCTCGGCTCGCCCGTACAGCGACGGGGCCAGCTTCCCGACCTGGTCCACCAGCGCCCCGAGGCCGGCGGCCCGGACCCGGTCGTAGCCGCCCTTCGGGATCACGTAGGCGATCTGGAAGTAGTCGCCCCGATCGATGAGGACGAGGGCCACGCCCGGCCCGGTGATGAAGGCCAGGCCCTCGGGATCGGTCGACTCCCGCGGCAGGCGGAACCACAGCACGTCCATCGGCGCCCCGAACTCCCGGGACCGCAGCCCCAGCAAACGCCGTACGTCGGAGTGCCGCCCGTCGCAGGCGACGACGAGTCGCGCCCGGACCTCCACCGGTCCGTCCGGCCCCTGGCCCGTCACGCCGACGACCCGGCCCGTCCCGGACACGCGGCCTGTCCCGGCCCGGCCGCCGCCACCGGCCGGCTCGGCGGGGGAGGAGGAAGCCGCGTCGCCGCCGTCCCGCAGGAGTCCGTCCACCTCCGTCGAGCGCAGCAGGGTGAACCCGGGGTACTCCGCCGCCTTGCCGGCCAGGAAGTCGAGGAAGTCCCACTGGGGCATGAGGGCGATGTACTTGTGGCGGCCGGGCAGCCGGGAGCAGTCGGCCACCGTGTACTCCGCACCGCCGAAGACGCCCGACAGGCGGCGGATCTTGCCGTGGGGGAGGCGGAGGAACTCGTCGCCCCAACCGAGCTCGTCCATCAGGTTGAGCGTGGACGCGTGAATGGTGTCGCCCCGGAAGTCCCGCAGGAAGTCGGCGTGCTTCTCCAGCACGGTCACCCGCAGGCCGGACCGCAGCAGCAGCACGGCCAGCATCATCCCCGCCGGGCCGCCCCCCACCACACAGACGTCGGCCCCGGGGGTTGGGGGGTTTCCCCCGGAATTCAGCACGATCCTTTCCTAGCGGATCGGGCCGGATACCGTGGAATGCATGTCCGAGCGCAGCCGTTTCCTGCCCCGCCGTTCCTGCCTGGCCGTCCCCGCCTCGAGCGAGAAGATGATGGGCAAGGCCCAGGGCCTGGCCGCCGACATGGTCTTCCTCGACCTGGAGGACTCCGTCGCGCCGCTGGAGAAGGAGGCCGCCCGCGAGAACGCGGTGAAGGCCATCAACGAGGGCGACTGGGGCGACAAGGTGCTGTGCGTCCGGGTCAACGCCTGGGACACCAAATGGACCTACCGCGACGTGATCTACATCGTGGAGAACGCCTCCGAGCGCCTCGACGAGATCATGCTCCCCAAGGTGCAGAACGCGGCCGAGGTGAAGGCCCTCGATCTCCTCCTGACCCAGATCGAGGCCACCACCGGCCGGCAGTCGACGGTCGGCATCGAGGCCCAGATCGAGACCACCCGGGGCCTCATCAACGTGGAGGAGATCTGCGCCGCCTCGCCCCGGCTGGAGACCATCATCTTCGGCCCGGCCGACTTCGCGGCGTCGATGGAGATGCCCGTCCTGACCGGCGGCGTGCAGATCCCCGAGTATCCCGGCGACCACTTCCACTACGTCTTCTCCAAGATCCTCATGGCCGGACGGGCCAACGGCCTCCAGGTCATCGACGGGCCCTACCTCCGCATCCGGGACACGGACGGCTTCCGCGACTTCGCCGCCCGCACCCGCATCCTCGGCTTCGACGGCAAGTGGGTGCTCCACCCCGACCAGGTCACGGTGTGTAACGAGGTCTTCACCCCGACCCAGGAGCAGTTCGACCGGGCCTGGGACATCCTCGACGCCTACCGCACGGCGACCGAGGGCGACCGGCTCGGCGCGGTCATGTTCGGCGACGAGATGATCGACGAGGCCAGCCGCAAGATGGCGACGAAGTTCGTCACCCGTGGCGAGCGGGCCGGCATGTCCCGCCGCGTCACCGGCTGATCGTCACTGGCTGACCGGCCAGTACCGACCCTCCCCACGACCGGGTAGTGCCCGGCGTAGTGTGCCGCGGGGGAGGCTGGTGGGGCCCCCTAGCGTCCTGGTGACGCAACGCGCCCAAGAGGGGGTCGTCTGGTGGAACGCAAGGGCAGTCAGAACCTGCTCCAGGTCGTCGTGCTGGCCGTCGTGCTGGGGGCCACGCTGCTGACCGGCACGCTCCTGGCCCGCACGATGCGGGCCACGGACCGCATCAACGCCAAGGCCAAGGCGATCGCCCAGACGGGGCAGGGGATCAACTCCGCCACCGACTCGGTCGTCCAGCTCAGCCGGACCAACGAGACGGCGTCGTCGATCCTGGCTTCGACCCAGCCGCTGGCCGGTGACCTGTCGGCCATGGTCGAGCAGGCCAAGGCCCTGGACGGCCTGTCGGGATCGCTCGACGCCAGCACCGGCGCCATCAACGCCACGGTGGCCCAGTTGCTGAGCACGGCGGACGGGATGAGCGCCACCGCCGCCGACATCAACGCCTCCACCAAGAAGATCGCGGCCAGCTCGGCCGAGGTCGACGCCACGACCAGGAAGGTCGGCGACACCACCGGCGCCCTGAACGTCACCGCCAAGGGCATCAACGCCTCCCTGGCCGGCCTCCTCGATGTGGCCCGGAAGATCGACAACGACGTGAAGCTGATCAACCAGCGGCTCGACACCGGCCTGGCCCTCGACAAGGCCCTCAAGGTCGACACCGGCAACCTGCTGACCCAGGTCGGCCTCACCCAACGGTACGCCGCCTGCCTCGACCGCAAGGTCCTCGGCAGCGGCGCCGACAACCACTGCTGAGCGAGGAGCGAGCCATGACCACGGAAGCCGCCGCCGCCGCCCCTCCCCCGGAGTCGAGCCGGCCCGTCTCCCGGCCCGTCCGCCCCATGTTCCCCCTCTGGGGCTGGCTCGGCGTGTGGATCGTCGCCGGCCTCGTCGTCCTCACCACGCTGGTCGCCTTCCTGCTCGGCATCGTCGGCGACCTGGAGTCGATCGACAGCTCGCTGGCCGAGGCGTCGAGGGCGGTGGGCGGCGCCGGCGGCCACGTGAAGCCGCTCCCGAGCTACATCGCCGACGTCAACACCACGCTCTCGGCGATCGACGGCGCGCTGAAGCCCGTCCCCGTCGCCACGCATGACATCTCGGGGTCGCTGGTGGGCATGCGGGGCAACCTGGAGAAGGTGGACGGGTCGCTCAAGACGACGTCGGGCTCGCTCACCACGACGGCCGGAGCGCTGGGCGCCACCTCCGGCTCGCTGTCCAACACGGCCAAGGCCCTCATCGGCACGTCGTCGTCGCTGGTCGACACGGCCTCGGTGCTCAAGGGCCTGGCCGGCTCGCTGGCCGATACCAGCAACGTCCTCACCAGCGTCAAGACCGTGGGGGGCCAGATCCTCGACGTGCTCAGGCACACCCAGAGCAATCCCGACCAGCTCGGGACCGAGAACATCTGGATGCGGGCCGACGAGACGCTCAAGGTCCGGGACGCGGCGGAGAAGGACACGGCCAGCATCGTCGGCGGCATCACCGACGTGAACAAGCACCTGAAGAGCGTCTGCAACCGGATCCCGCTGCCGCCGGGGTGCTGACGATGGCTGCCGCTCCGACGACGGAGACGAACCGCCTGCCCAAGATCGTGCTCGGGATTCTCGGCCTGTGGGGCCTCCTGGCCGGCGTCATGCTGATCCACACCCTGCTGGCCACGAAGCAGCTCCACAAACGGGTGAACGCCATCACCCACACGGTGGGCGAGATCGACCGGGAGACCGGCGCCATCTCACTCATGCAGGACACGAACCGGATCTCGTCCGAGCTCCTGACCGCCTCGAAGCCGTTGCCCGGCACGCTGGAGGAGATGAAGGGCGTGACCGCCGGCCTGGCCGGCAAGGTCGACTCGATCCTGGCCGGGTCGACCACCATCGAGACCAACTCCAAGGCGATCGAAGGGAAGGTCGTGACCGCCCGTGACACGGCGGCGGAGATCAACGGGTCGGTCAAGGGCATCGGTCGCAGCCTGGCCGCCATCCTGGCCACGCTGCGGTCGACGCAGAAGGCGGCGGGTGAGATCAATGCCTCCACCAAGGGGATCAACGCCGCCGTGGCGCAACTGCTGCCCGTCACGGGCGACATCGACGCCGGGATCGGAGCCAGCAACCGGGGCATCGGCGCCGCCGCCATCATCGTCGACGCCCTGCGGGCCGACATCGGCAACATCCTGGCCACGCTGCCCGACATCGCCAAGCACGCCAACTCGATCGACTGCAGCTCCGGGCTCAGCATCCTCAGCCTGCTGACCGGGCCCGGGGAAGCCTGCAACCGGTAAAGGGGTCAATGGCCCGAGAGCTCTTTACTCCGTAAGCGGCAAGTTTCGCGGTTGCGCCCAGCTTGAATTGTGTCGCCAATGTGGTCATAGTTCACAACGTTTAAGTTGGTCTTTGTGATGTCTTTGTGATCGAAACCCAGAGCTTTGCGACAGGAAACGAGAGCGGTGACCAACGCTGAGACGGCCACCGTCGGCGGGCCTCCAGACCCCGGGCTGCCTGTTCAGGACCGGGAGGGCGCGCGGCGTGAGATCGACCTCACCGACCATGCGCCGGTCGTCCCCCGGCACTGGAGCCCGGCCACGGTCATCCACGTCGGCATCGTCGACGAGCACGAGATGTTCGCCCTCGGCCTGCGCACCTGTCTGGCCGCCAGCCCGCTGGTCAGGGTGTCGCCCGTCATCGACGAGGATGTCGACGTGGTCATCGTCTCGCCCCGCATGGCCGAGGAGCGCCGCTTCCCGTGCCCGCTGGTGGTGTGCGGCGATCCCCCCGGCAACCCGGCGGCGGGCAACGAGGTCATGGCCGTGCTGGGGCGGGCCACGTTGACGGCCGAACAGCTCCTGGCCAGCATCCACGCCGCCGCCGCGGGGCTGCGGGTCATCCACGCCGAGCACGGGCCGCCCCCCCGGCTGGCCGGCCGGGGCCTGGAGGTTCTGGCCCTTTTGGCCGTTGGCGCCGACACCAAGGAGATCGCCGAGCAGCTCGGCTACTCCGACCGCACCATCAAGAGCGTCATCCGCGACGTGCAGCTGAGCCTGGGGGCCAAGAACCGGGTCCAGGCGGTGGCGGAGGGCATCCGCCAGGGTCTGATCTGACGGCCCCGATCTGACGGCCCCGATCTGACGGTATTGCCTGACTGATCGCCCGTTCGGGAAGCGCCGCGTCGCAGGGGGTACCCCGATGCAGTCGCGCTAGGTCCGAAAGTCCGTCCGAAGGCATCTAGGCCCTTGATCGGTCCCCTGTTTGGATCACGGCGTGATCGATGAACGGCCGCTGCGCATCTGGATCGACGACCACAACCCCATCTTCCGATTGGGTCTGGGGGCCTGCCTCGAGCCGCCCTTCCTGTTGGCCGGCGAGAGCGCCCGGTTCTCGCCCGAGCCGGAGATCGGACGGACCGACATCCTCGTCTTCGAGCTCGATTCCGTCGGGCTGCCCAACGCCTTGCGCCTCGCCCGCGAGTCGAGCCTCCTGCTGGTGACCGTGGCCGCCAGCGTCGAGGACGACCTGCTGGTGGAGGCGATCGAGGCCGGAGTCACCGGTGCGCTGCTGCGGGGCGACGCCAACCCCAACACCTTTCTCCACACGCTGCGCTCGGCGGCGGCCGGCAACGGATCGTTGCCCACGGCCGTGCTCGGCCGCCTCCTGGCCCGTCCCCGGTCGGGGATGCGGGGCGCCGGCGACCTGACCGACCGGGAGCTCGGCGTGCTCCGCCTGCTGTCGAAGGGGGAGAGCACCCGCCAGATCGCCGCGGACCTCTGCTACTCGGAGAAGACGGTCAAGAACATCGTCCACGACGTCCTCGTGCGGATGAACTGCCGGAACCGGGCCCAGGCCGTGGCGCTGGCCACGAGACGGGGATTGATCTGATGCCGGCCCGGGACGGTCTCGGTCGGAGTCCGCCTCGAAGGGGGCCTCGATGCACCGTGTGCTGATCGGCCGGTTCGGATCCGTGGCCCGGATGGGCTTGCGGGAACTCCTCGACGGTCAGGGCATCGAGGTCGTGGCGGAGGCCAAGTCGGCCGGGGGGATCGTCTCCTGCGTCAGCGAGGTCCGCCCCGATGTCGTGGTCCTCGACCTCGACGACGAGCAGGCCCTCGAGACGGCGGAGGAGATCACCTCCGAGTTTCCGGCCATCAAGGTCATCGCCTGCTCCTGCGAAGAACCTGTCATGCGAGTGTTCCCACCCTTTCACCACGGCGAGTCGTACGCCTCGAACCTGAGCGCGGCCTCCCTCGCCCTGGCATTTTCAAGCTGAGACGAGAGAAAGGATTCCGCTGATGTTGACGCGACGAATCGCCCTCCCCATCGCCGCCCTCACCACCTTCGCCACCTTGCCTCTGCTGGCCGGGGCCACCCCGGCCGGCGCGTCCGGGGCCGTCAAGCCGGCCCCCGCCAGTCGCGGTGGCGGCCCCGGTGACGGCTCCGGCGACCCGAAGGGTCCGCCGAAGAAGGAAGAGCCCCCCAACAGCTGTCCGACGGCCCTGTGGACCGTGCCCCTCGAGATCAAGGGGCTCGCCT
>JAUZEX010000536.1 GCA_030838815.1 Actinomycetota bacterium | reverse complement strand
CCTCGCCGCGGCCGGGCCGGAGACCGACCTCGTCCTCCTCGACCTCGGGCTGCCCGACCTTGACGGCCTCGAGGTCTGCCGCCGGCTCCGGAGCCGGCTGCCCGACCTGCCCGTCCTCATGCTCACCGCCCGGGCGGAGGAGGTCGACGCCGTGGTCGGCCTCGACGCCGGCGCCGACGACTACGTCACCAAGCCCTTCCGCCTCGCCGAGCTCATGGCCCGCATCCGGGCCGCCCTCCGGCGGATACCGGCGGCGGCGGTAACCGCCGTGCAGGATGTCCGCATCGACCACGCCGCCCGCCGGGCGTGGCGGGGCGACGCCGAGCTGGAGCTGTCGCCGAAGGAATTCGACCTGCTGGCCCTGCTGGCCGCCGACGCCGGGCGGGCCGTGACCCGGGACCGGATCATGCGGGAGGTGTGGGACGAGCACTGGTATGGCCCCACCAAGACGCTGGACATGCACATCTCCTGGCTCCGCCGGAAGCTTGGCGACGACCCGGCCGCTCCCCGGCTGATCACCACGCTGCGGGGAGTCGGGTTCCGCTTCGAGACGGGCTGAGGGGCCCAGAGTCCGCCGGTGCGTCAGCGGCTCGTGCTGTCGACGGTGGCCGTGGCCATGGGCGCGCTGCTCGTGCTCGGCCTGCCGCTGGTCTTCTTCGTCGACCGCCTGGCCCGGGCCGAGGCGACCGCCCTCCTCCGCCGCCAGGCCGAGGGGATCGCCACCGGGCTGGCCAACGAGACCGCCGCCGGGCGGGTCGTGACGGCCGATGTCCTCGCCGATGCCGTGCCGCCCGGCGACCAGCTCGTGCTCCGCACGCCGGGGGGCACGGTGGTCAGCGCCGGGGACATCCGGGCCCGGGGGGTGGTGACGGTCGACGTGGTCGCCATCGGCGGCATCACCCTGCGCCTGGTGACGTCGGACGAGTTCGTCCGGAGCAAGGTCCGCCAGGCCTGGCTGGCGCTGGGCGGGCTGGGAGCCCTCGGCCTGGCCGTGGCCGCCGGCCTCGCCGGGGTGCAGGCCCGCCGCCTGGCGGCGCCACTCGATGCCCTGGCCCAGGCCGCGGAGCGGCTCGGCGCCGGCGACTTCTCGGCCACCGCCCCCCGCAGTGGCCTGGAGGAGGTCGACACCATTGCCGCCGCCCTCGACACCAGCGCGACCCGGATCGCCAACCTGGTCCAGGCGGAGCGGGAGTTCTCGGCCAACGCCTCGCACCAGCTCCGCAGCGCCCTCACCAGCCTGCGGCTGCGGCTGGAGAGCCTGGCCGCCGTCGACGACCCGGCGGTGGCGGGCGAGGCCAGCCGGGCCCTGGAGCAGGCCGAGCGGCTGTCCGACACCGTGGCCGAACTGCTCCGCCTGGCCCGCACCGGCCGGGCTGACGACGCCCAGACGTTCGATCTCGCTGTTCTCGCCTCGGCCCACCTCCGCGACCTCGGCCCCCGCTTCGAGATCGAGCGACGGACGGCGGTGCTGGTCGCCCCGGCGCCGGTGCGGGTCCGGGCCGCCGCCGGGGCCGTGGGGCAGGCGCTCGACGTCCTGCTCGACAACGCCCTCCGCCACGGCCGGGGGCCGGTCCGGGTGGTCGTCGAGTCCGCCGGCGACCACGGCCATCTGACCGTCGAGGATCAGGGGCCGGGCATCCAACCCGAGGCCGGCGCCCGGCTGTTCGAGCGCCGGGCGGGGGGCGCCGGCGGCCACGGCATCGGCCTCGCCCTGGCCCGTACGCTGGTGCAGGCCGACGGGGGCCGCCTCGACCTCGTCCGGGCCAGCCCGGCCAGCTTCCGCATCACTCTGCGGGTGGCCGATCCAGTTTCGCCCCTTCGCCAGGGGGGGTAACGACTTCCCAAGAGCACCAAAGGCTCACCGGCGGCGGTCAGGAGTGGTGTGACAGTGGAAATCCGGTACACGTTGCGTCTGCCCCGGGACGTTGTGACCGTGCCCCTGGTCCGCACCATCTGCCGGGACGCCATGAACCGTCTGGGAGTGACGGCCGACTGTCAGGGCGATATCGCCCTGGCCCTCACCGAGGCCTGCGCCAACGTCGTCCAGCACGCCGCCGGCCCGAACGAGTACGAGGTCGCCGTCGCCTTCATCGAGGACACCTGTCACATCCGGGTGGTCGACCGGGGCCATGGCATCGGCCTGACCGACTCCAACCGGACGAAGACGATCCTGGACCGCGACAACGGTCGCGGCATCGTGCTGATGCGGCTCCTCGTCGACCGGCTCGCCTTCGAGTCCCGTCCGGAGGAGGGGACCGTCGTCCACCTGCAGAAGCGCCTGGAGCTGCAGGAGGGCGCCCTGCTCGCCACCCTCTAGAGACCTCGAGCAGCTAACCCTCGTCGAGGTAGTCCCTCAGCCGCTGGGAACGGGTCGGGTGGCGGAGCTTGGCCAGCGTCTTCGACTCGATCTGGCGGATCCGCTCCCGGGTGACGCCGAATTCCTTGCCGACCTCCTCCAGCGTGTGGAGCTGGCCGTCATCGAGGCCGAACCGGAGCCGCACCACCCGCCGCTCGCGTTCCGACAGCTGCTCGAGGGCCTCTTCGACCGCTTCGGTCAGGAGGGCCCGGGCGGCGGCGTCCGCCGGGGCGATGGCACCCGGATCCTCGACGAAGTCGCCCAGCAGACTGTCGTCCTCGTCGCCCACCGGCGCCTCGAGCGACACCGGCTCCTGGGAGATCCGCTGGATCTCCCGGACGCGCTCCGCCGGCATGCCGAGCTTGTCCCCCAGCTCCTCGACCGTCGGCTCCCGCCCGAGCTCCTGGAGCATCTGGCGCTGCACCCTGGTGACCTTGTTGATGGTCTCGACCATGTGGACGGGGATCCGGATGGTGCGGGCCTGGTCGGCGATGGCCCGGGTGATTGCCTGGCGGATCCACCAGGTGGCGTAGGTCGAGAACTTGAAGCCCTTCGTATAGTCGAACTTCTCGACCGCCCGCATGAGCCCGAGATTGCCCTCTTGAATGAGGTCGAGGAGCAGCATTCCCCGGCCCACGTACCGCTTGGCGATCGACACCACCAGCCGGAGGTTGGCCTCGATCAGCTGGCGCTTGGCCCGGTGGCCGTCGACGACGACCGCGCCGAGCCGGTCCGTGTCATCGGATGACATGCCGCCGTTGGCGGCGGCGATCTCGTCCGAGGCCAGGAGACCCTGCTCAATGCGCTGGGCGAGGCTGACCTCCTGCGGCCCCGTGAGGAGCGGCACCTTTCCGATTTCTTTCAGGTACATCCGAACCGGGTCGGAGACACCACCCTCGCCGGCCCGGTCCGGCCGCACGTTGTCACCCGCGGCGTGGTCCTGCCGCGGCGCCCGGCGCGCCTTGGCCAGGGGCTCCCGGGCGGCGACTGCCGGCTCGGGCTCGGCCACCACCTCCGGAAGGGGGATCGGCACGATGAGCGGGATGGGGATCGCCGGCACCGTGTCGGCCACACCCGCCGCGGCGGGGGGCACCGGGCCCAGATCGTCGTCTTCGGCCTCGAAGTCGGCGGAGATCTCCTCGACCGGAATCCCGCTGGCTCGAATATGGGTGAAGATCGCCTCCAGCTGGGCCGGCGAAGGCTCGACGTCGGGAAGGGCGAAGAAGACGTCGGCGTCAGTCAGGGAACCCTGGGCTCGCCCTTTCGCGATCAAACCGGCCAGCGCCTCTTCGGGCAGACCCTCGAGATCTTCAGAGGACGGGCTGATCGGCTCCCCCACGCAATCTCTACTCCTCGCCTGAGCCGGCAACCCAGGGTAGCAACTGTGCCGCTGCATCGGCGGCAACCGACCACGTCCCCGCGGACCTGTTCGCCACCAGTTCCTCCAGCACCGCCTTCAGTTCGCTGGCGCGGTCGTCACCGCTGCGGACCATAGCGGCGAGGCGGCGGGTTCCGGCCGCCTCCACGAGCTGCACGAGGACGGAGATGGCGTACGTTTCGGCGTCATCGCCCCACGGCAGATCCTCCACCGCCAGCCGCTCCAAGAGATCGTGCACCTCACCTCCGGCTCGTTCGAGTGCCTCGTGGAACGTAGCCGAGGACGCCAGGACTCCGTAGGCGTCGCGGACGACGGGATCGACGAACAGCACCTCGTCGAGGAGAGCGGCCACGAGGGCGGGTTCGTGGACGGCGACCCGGAGAGCCTCGATCTCTGAGCGGTCGTAGGCCGGAGGACGGGGCCGGATGGCGTTCCCGGCCGGTTCCGGGCGGCGGGGGGCCTCGGGCCGGCCCGACCCTGACGCCGCCTGCCGGAGCCGGTCGACGTCGATCCCCACCTGTTCCGCCA
>JAUZEX010000506.1 GCA_030838815.1 Actinomycetota bacterium | reverse complement strand
TCACCAACGTCGCCTTCGAGGAGATGGTCCGCTCGGGCGCCCTGGTCCGCCCGTCCGATGGCGCGCCGGTCAAGCGCGTCGCCATCGTCACCCGGCCCCGGGCCGGGGTCGGCGGCAACGGCGCAGGGCCCGACGACGCGTTCCGCGACGACGACTTCTCCTTCGGCACGAACGTGCTCGACATGGCGTCGCTCAAGCACGCGCTCTACGCCACCGAAGCCGGGGCCCGGGCCTACGTGATCTACGAGGACATGGTCACCCCCGGCCTCTACGAGGCGTTCTACCGCCGGGTGTCGGAACAGCCCGGCGTGTACTTCACCAAGGGACGGCTGAAGGGGGTCGCCGACGACGGCCGCGGCGGGCTTGTGGTGCGCATCGGCGCGTCGCTCCTCGGCGACGACGTCGGCCTCCCCGTCGACCTCGTCGTGCTGGCGACCGGCATGGTGCCGTCGACGGCCGACTCCGACGTGCTCCACCTGATGTACCTCCAGGGCCCGGGGCTCCCCACGGCCAAGTTCGGGTTCTCCGACTCGAACTTCATCTGCTTCCCCTATGAGACGCGCCGCACCGGCATCTATGCCGCCGGCACCGTCCGGGAGCCGATGGATGTCACGTTCGCCGCCGAGGACGCCACCGGCGCCGCCCTCAAGGCGGCGCAGAGCCTCCTGCTCATCGGCAGCGGCCGGGCCACCCATCCCCGCTCCGGCGACCTGTCGCTCCCCGCCACCCGCTACCAGGGCTGCACGCAGTGCGGGCGGTGCTCCCAGGAATGTCCGTTCTCGGCCATCGAACTCGACGAGCGGGGCTACCCGGCGCTAAACCCGGAGCGCTGCCGGCGGTGCGGGATCTGCATGGGCGCCTGCCCCGTCCAGGTCATCTCCTTCGAGGACTACAGCGTCGAGCAGCTCTCGGCCACGGTGAAGGCGATCGACTTCGGGCCCGACCCCGCGGTCCCCCGCATCGTCGCCCTGGCCTGTGAGAACGACGCCTACCCCGCCTTCGATCTGGCCGGCATCAACCGCCTGGAGTTCGACGCCGCCGTGCGGGTCGTCCCCCTGCGCTGTCTCGGCTCCCTCAACGTCACCGTCGTCGCCAACGCCCTCTCCTCGGGGATCGACGGGATGCTGCTCATGGGCTGCAAATCGGGCGACGACTACCAGTGCCACTTCATCCAGGGTTCGGCCCTCGCCGCCAAACGGCTGGAGAACGTGATGGAGACCCTCAACCGGCTCACCATCGAGCCCGAGCGGGTCCTCCCCATCGAGATCGAGATCAGCGAGTACGACCGGATCCCCGAGATCGTCGGCGACTTCGTCGACCGCGTCCGCAAGCTCGGGTCCAATCCCTACAAGTTCTAAGGGCCCAGATCATTGAAGGCACAGCCATGACCCTCGAAGCAGAACGGAACGAACCCGGCCCCGATCTGATCGTGGCCGACCCGGCCGCCGTCGACCGGATGCTGGGCTACGGCGCCGAGGCACTGCGGCGCTGCTACCAGTGCGGCACCTGCTCCGTCGTCTGCCCCCGCACCCCCGTCGAAGATGCGTTCCCCCGCAAGGAGATGGTCTGGGCCCAGTGGGGGCTCGAGGACAAGCTGCTGACCAACGGCGACGCCTGGCTCTGCTTCCAGTGCAACGACTGCATCACCCACTGCCCGGTCGACGCCCGTCCCGGCGACGTCATGGCCGCCACCCGCGACCTCCAGATGGAGGAGTACGCCGTCCCCCGCTTCATGACCCGGATCCCCCGGGACCCGAAGGCCCTCCCACTGGCCATCGCCATCCCCGCTGTCCTGGTGGGACTGCTGGTGCTGGGCGCGGCGGGCTTCGCCGGTGGGGACGGGGTCTTCCCCAAGGGCGACGTCCTCTTCGGGCGCTACCTCGGCGAGGGCTGGGTCGACGTCTTCGTCCTGTCGCTGGTGGGCGTCGTCGCCGCCCTCTCCTTTGTCAGCCTCCGGAAGTTCTGGGCCGGGCTGCAGAGCACGGTCCCGGCCGGCACGGAGCGACTCCCGCTGGCCGGCGCCCTGCGCGGCACGCTGGTCGACGTCTTCAGCCACAAGGACTTCGGCGATTGCAAGACCGCCCACCCGAGGATGTGGGCCCACATGGGCCTGTTCTACGGGTTCCTCGGCCTGACCGCCGCCACCACCGGCGCCGCGCTCTACACCGAAATCCTGCCCCGACTCGGGATCCATCACCACGGCGACGTCCTGTCGCTGCCGATCTGGGACCCGGTCAAGATCGTCGGCAACCTGGGCGGCGTGGCCCTCCTGGCCGGGCTGGCCCAGACACTGTGGGTCCGGCTCAAGCGCCCGATGCAATCAGGGAAGTCCGCCTACTCGGATTGGTTCTTCTCCGGCCTCCTCGGGCTGACCGCCATGACCGGGTTCATCACCGAGATCCTGCGCTACGCCCAGGCCGGCACGGCCGCCTACGTCTCTTACACCGTCCATCTCGTCTTCATCTTCGGTCTCTTCGCCTACTTCCCGTTCTCTAAGTTCTCCCACCTGATGTACCGGACCGCGGCGATGACCTTCGCCCGCCAGATCGGCCGGGTCAAAGCATGATCACCAGTAGCGCGCTGTCTCCGGCAGCACCCAGCGGACACCGCCCCGGGGCTCGGCCACGTCGCCGGCGTAGCGGGGAATGACGTGGAGGTGCGTGTGCAGGATCGTCTGACCGGCCGCCTTCCCGGCGTTGACGCCCAGGTTGTAGGCGTCGGGCGAGAACTGCGAGCCGAGCACGGCCCGGACGGGGTTCACCAGGGCCACGACCGCGCCCTGTTCCTCCGCCGTGAGGGCGAAGAAGTCGGGCTCGTGGCGGCGGGGGACGATCAGAGCGTGACCCGGGCTCACCGGAAACCCGGCCGGGAAGGCGATGGCCAGGTCGTTGGCGGCCAGCGGCTCAGGCGCGTCGCACTGCTGGCAGAAGACGCACGACCGGGCAGCCGGGGCCCCGTCGGTCACGCCTTCCGGCGGGTGCCGAGCGCCTGGCACATGAGATCGCACAACGGCCGGATCGTCGGGTCGGCCACCGAGTACCGCACGGTCCTCCCGTCCCGGCGGCGGCCCACGATGTCGGCGGCCAGCAGCCGGCTGAGGTGCTGGGAGACGTTGGGAGCGGCCTCGCCCACCACGTGGGCCAGTTCGCTGACCGTGATGTCGTCCCGCTCCAGCAGGGCGTCGAGGATGCGCAGGCGGGTCGGGTCGGACAGCAGTGCAAACCGGCGGGCCACTTCATCGACCAGCCCCGCGGGAACTGTCACGACGTGACTGTACACAGATGTGCGCAATTGCGCAATCAGAATTAGATAAAAAGTTCTACCGGGAAAGTCAACAAATAGAATTCCAACCAGACTGCTGAATTTGCAGCGCCATCAGGCGGCTTCTGTTTCGTCCTGGTGGGTCAATGCGCTATCCTTGAGGGAAGCCGAAAGGCCAGATGGGGGTCTGAACGTCGTGTCGCGAGCTCCTTCCTTACGTGTAAAAATCATTGCGGGCGTGTCATCCGTCACGCTGCTGGTCGCCGGCGTCGTCGGCTACAAGCTGACCCACAAGGGCCCACCCTCCTTCCGCCGGGGCGGACAGTTCGCCGTCGCCGGAGCGCCGGGCACAACGAGCTCGACGGCTGGGGCGGCTGAGACGACGGCTACCACCGCCACCGCCGCCGCCTCGACGGCCACCACCGGCCCCGCCGCACCGGGCACGACCGCCACCACGGCTCGCAAGGCCGCCAGCCCGACCACCGCCACGTCCGGGCCTGGAGCCACGGTCACCACCCGGGCGGCGTCGGGCCCGGCGCCCACCCCGACCCCGACGCCGACCAGGCCGACCGGCCCGGCGCCGGCCCCTGGGCCCACCGGCTCCGGCCGCCCAGCCGTCGGCACCTACACCTGGGCGGTCGACGGCACCGAGGCCGCCTCGTTCGTCGGGTCCCGGAAGCTCCCCGACAAGATGACGATGGTCGTCCACGGCGGCAACGACGTGAAGCCCGATCAGCTCGTCTTCGACCTCACCTACTCCGACAAGCACGCCGAGCGCGAGATCGTCGGGTTCCGCAACGATGGCGTCTACTTCGACTTCGAGGGCGGCTCGGTCACGTTCGGGCCCCGGACGGAGACGAGCCAGGCCGACTACGAGCCGCCGATCCTCGAGATCCCGGCGTCGCCCCAGCCCGGGCTGTCCCGCTCCGGCGTCGCCCTGGCCAAGGGCGCCGACGGTAGCGTCAGCCGCACGGAGGACTGGAAGACCACCGTCGTCGGCCAGGAGGCCGTCACCGTCGGCGGCGCCAGCGTCAACGCCTGGAAGGTCCAGGTCGACCGCAAGATCCGGCCCGGGACCGCCGACCAGGGCACCCGGAGCCGGACGATGTGGTGGGACCCGGCCCGCAACCTGTGGGTGAAGTTCGTCGAGGTCTTCCACGGTGAGCGGCACACCGCCGGGTTCAGCTTCACCTACGACTCCAACGTGACGGCGGTCCTGGCCGGGTTCACCCCCTGACGGTGCCGTAGGGAGATACTCGGGCAATGACGATCCCTGGCCCGTCGCGCCGCCGACTCGTCGCCGCCGTGGTGGCCGTCGGGCTCTGCAGCACCGGCGCCGCGTGCAAGAAGGGTGGCAGTTCGGCGGGGAGCCTCCTCGAGCTCCGGCCCGTCCTGGCCTCGAACCCCCCGCCCTGCCCCAAAAAGGCCCCGAAGAAGGACGAGATCGTCCTGCCCAAGAAGACCGACGACAAGGACGAATGCCTGGAACTGGGCCAGCCCATCGTCGACGGCAAGGACGTTCGCTCGGCCACCATCGGCGAGACCCCGGCCAAGGAGCCGGCGCTGTCCATCGTGCTCGGCGGCATCGGGAGCGCGAACCTCGACGGTTACGCCCAGCGGAACCAGGGCAAGCGGCTGGCCATCGTGGCCGACGGCACCCTGGTCAGTGCGCCCGTCCTGCAGTTCAGCTCGTTCGCGGGGCGGATCCAGGTCACCGGCCTCTCGAAGGAGAGGACCGACGACCTGTTCAACCGGCTGAACAAGATCATGAAGCCCGCTGGCTAGCCGACGAGGCCCGAGCGGAGCGAGGAACAGCTTCGTCGGAACAGGAGAACAGCGCCGAAGGCGCC
>JAUZEX010000492.1 GCA_030838815.1 Actinomycetota bacterium | reverse complement strand
CCGGGCCTTCGCCCTCAAGCTCGCCTTCTGCCGCCATCTCGACCCGCCGGCCCGGCTGGAGCTCCTCCAGCGCCGGCGGGACCAGCTGGCGGAGAAGCTCGCCCGGGGCCGGCAGGCGCTTGCCTCCACCCGGACGGGCCGGGGGCCGAACTCGGGGGCCACCCCCGGATACCCGGGCCCCGATCGCTACACCCGTGCCCTCATCGAGCACGAGACCAGCACCGCCGAGCGCGACCTCGAGTGGGTCGACTCGCTCATCGCCGCCGAGCGCGGCGCCATCCTTCAAGGGAGGACCACGTGAGCCGACGGATCCGCGTCGCCATCGCCGGTGTCGGGAACTGCGCCAGCAGCCTCGTCCAAGGCATCGAGTACTACCGCGACGCCCACCCCGGCGACACCGTCCCCGGCCTCATGCACGTGGAGCTGGGCGGCTACCACGTGGGAGACGTGGAGTTCGTCTGCGCCTTCGACATCGACAACACCAAGGTCGGTGAAGACCTCGGCAAGGCCATCTTCCGGGGCCAGAACAACACGATCCGCTTCGCCGAGGTCGGCGACCTGGGGATCGAGGTGCTGCGGGGCCCGACCCTCGACGGGTGGGGCACCTACTACAAGAAGAGCTGTGAGGAGTCGCCCGCCCCCGCCGTGAACGTGGCCGACGAGCTGCGCAAGAGCGGCGCCGAGGTGCTCGTCTCCTACCTGCCGGTCGGCTCCGAGGAGGCCCAGCGCCACTACGCCCAGGCCTGCCTCGACGCCGGCGTGGCCTTCATCAACTGCATCCCGGTGTTCATCGCCTCCGATCCGACCTGGGCCCAGAAGTTCACCGATGCCGGCGTCCCGATCATCGGCGACGACATCAAGAGCCAGGTCGGCGCCACCATCGTCCACCGCATCCTGGCCCGGCTGTTCGAGGACCGGGGGATGGTGCTCGACCGCACCTACCAGCTCAACGTCGGCGGCAACATGGACTTCAAGAACATGCTGGAGCGGGAGCGGCTGGAGTCGAAGAAGATCTCCAAGACCCAGGCCGTGACCAGCCAGCTGGACAACGGGATCGCGGCCGACGACGTCCACATCGGCCCGTCCGACCACGTGCCCTGGCTCCAGGACCGCAAGTGGGCCTACATCCGCCTCGAGGGCCGCAACTTCGGCGACGTCCCGCTCAACCTGGAGATGAAGCTCGAGGTGTGGGACTCCCCCAACTCGGCCGGCGTGGTCATCGACGCCCTGCGCTGCGCCAAGCTGGCCCTCGACCGCGGCATCGGCGGCCCGCTGCTCGGCCCGTCCGCCTACTTCATGAAGTCGCCGCCGGTGCAGTACACCGACGCCGAGGCCCACGACGCCGTCGAGGCGTTCGCCGCCGGCGAGGTCGTCGTCGGCGACCCGGTCGACGTCGCCAGCGCCTAGCCGTCCCGATCCGGCGTTCCTCGCCGTGGCCACGCCCCGGTGAGGAACGCCGCTTCGCGTCTAGCCTCGGCGCCATGACGCCCCACAGCAACGTCGACGCCTGGGACCGGGCCGCTCCGCGCTACCAGAAGGAGTACGACCCGCCGGTCGACTCCGTGCCCTTCGGGCCCGGGATGCCGGGCGACGCCGAGCTCCGCATCCTGCCCCCGTACGCCGGCAAGCGGGTCGTGGACCTGGGCTGCGGGGCGGGTCCGGCGGCGGTGGCCTTCGCCCTGTCCGGGGCGGCCCGCGTGATCGCCGTCGACTCCTCGGCGGAGCAGATCACCGCCGCCCGCCGGCGCGCCGAGCAGGACGGGGCCAAGGTCGACTTCCGCCACCACGAACTGACGGAAACGGCCTTCGCCGCCGCGGGGTCGATCGACCTCATCTTCTCGGCTGCCACCCTCGACTACGTCGAGGACCTCGGCCGCGTGCTGCGGGCGGCCCATCGGCTGCTGAAGGTGGGCGGGCACTTCGTCTTCACCCTGGAGCACCCCGCCGCCCTGGCTGGCGCCGGGCCCCGGGGCTACGCCGACCCCGGCCCGCTCAAGCAGGAGCGCTACGGCGAGCAGTTCCTGGTCTACCCCCGGACCATGGCCGACGTGCTGGCGGCGGTGTCGAAGGAGGGTTTCCGGCTGGACGGGCTCGCCGAGCCGATCGCCCCCGGCGCCCGTCTTCCGGCCGCCGCGGTGTGGAAGACCCACAAGGAGAGGTAGAAACTGCAGCTATGGGCACGCCGCTCCCCGACGGGATCGTCGCCGTCGTCAAGGCCGACTGCCCGACGTGCCGGCTCGTGGCCCCGGTCCTCGGCGAGCTGCGGGCCGCGGGCCTCGACGTCACGGTCTTCACCCAGGACGACCCGACGTTCCCCGCCGGGCTCGACCCGGTCGACGACACCGGTCTCGACGTCTCGGTGGCCCTCGACCTCGAGACCGTCCCGACGCTGGTCAAGGTGGAGGGCGGCACGGAGGTCGAGCGGCTGGCGGGATGGTCGCGGCCCCACTGGGAGAAGTTCACCGGCGTCGCGCCGTTGGGCGCCGGGCTCCCCGAGCACCGCCCCGGCTGCGGGTCACTGACGCACGATCCCGGGGTGATCGAACGGCTGGCGGCCCGCTCCACCGGGCTGCGCTCCCGGCGCCTCGAGCTGGCCCGGCTGGAGGACGAGGCGGAGGCCTTCTTCGAGCGGGGCTGGACGGACGGGCTGCCGGTCGTGCCGCCGACACCCGCCCGGGTGCAGCGGATGCTGGAGGGGACGACCCGGGCCGCCGACGAGGTGGTGGCCACCGTCGGGCCCGACTTCGCCGACTGCACGGTGGAGAAGGCGGCGGTCAACGCCGTCATGGCCGGCTGCCGCCCCGAGTACCTGCCGGTCGTGCTGGCCGCCCTGGAGGCGGCCTGCACCGACGAGTTCAACATGCACGGCCTGCTGTGCACGACGTGGTTCGCCGGTCCGGTGGTGATCGTGAACGGGCCCATCGCGACCGAGATCGGCATGAACTCCGGCGTCAACGCCCTCGGCCAGGGCAACCGGGCCAACGCCACCATCGGCCGGGCCCTGCAGCTGATCGTCCGCAACATCGGCGGGGGGCGGCCGGGAGAGATCGACCGGGCGACACTGGGCGGGCCGGGCAAGTACACGTTCTGCTTCGCCGAGGACGAGGCCGGCTCGCCGTGGGAGCCGCTGTCGGTGGAGCGGGGTTTCCCGGCCGGCACGTCGACCGTGACGCTGTTCGCCGGGTCGGGGCCCCACGGCTTCGGCGACCAGAAGTCCCGCCAGCCGGAGTCGCTGGCGCTGTCCATGGCCTGGGCCCTCGACGGCGTGTTCCACCCGAAGCTGGCCCTGACCGGCGACGCCGTCCTCGTCGTGTCGCCGGAGCACGCCCGGGTGTTCCGGGAGGCGGGCTGGTCGAAGGCACGGCTCCGGGAACGCCTCATCGAACTCGGGACGAAGCCGATGTCGGAGCTCGCGGCCGGCGCCGGGGGCTGCGCCGAGGGGATGACGGTCGGGCCCGGTGGCGCCACCGGCGTCGGCCCCGTGGAGTCGGCATCCGACTCGTCGTCGGATGATCCTCTCATCCCCAAGTTCGTCCCCGAAGGGCTGCTGATCGTCCACGCCGGCGGCGGCGCCGGCCTGTTCTCGGCTGTCATCGGCGGCTGGGTCAGGGGCGCGATCGGCAGCATCCCCGTCACCATGGAGGTCAAGCCTTGAGCGTCCTGGCCGACGACGGCACCCGCGTCTACCTCGACCCCACCAGCGAGCGGACGGCGATCGCCCGCAGCCTCGCCGACCGGCCGGCCAGCCTCGACGGCAAGGTCGTCGGCCTGCTCGACATCCGAAAGCCCCGGGGCAACGTCTTCCTCGACCGGCTCGAGACGCTGCTCAACGAGCAGGGGCTGCGGACGGCCCGGTTCCAGAAGCCCACGTTCGCCAAGGTCGCGCCCGTCGACCTCCGCCACGAGATCTCCACCAAGTGCGACGTCATCGTGGAGGCCCTGGCCGACTGAGGCTCCTGCGCGTCGTGCAGTGTGCACGACATCGTGGACCTCGAGACCCGGGGCGTGCCGGGCGTGGTGGTGGCCTCGTCGGAGTTCGTCGAGGCGGCCGAATCGCAGGCCCGGGCGCTGGGGCTGGCGGCCCGGCGGGTCTTTGTCCCCCACCCGATCCAGGACCGGACGGACGACGAGATGCGGGCCCTGGCCGACGCCGCCGTGGGCGAGATCCTGGCCGCCCTCCGGGCCGGGGGGTAACTCCCCCTGAGGAGGACTTGACCTGAGGCGCAATGGCCCCTTATCGTCTCTCTTAGGGAGACCTAAGGGAAGCCGCGGCGCACAGGGGGAGAGCAGGCCGTGTGGATCTGCCACTGCAAAGGTGTCACCGACGGCCAGATCCGCTCCGCCATCGACGCCGGGGCCCGCACGCCGGTCGAGATCGGGGCCCGCTGTAGGGCGGGCACCGGTTGCGGAGGCTGCCTCCCCGAGGTGTGCCGCCTGCTCGACGACCACCTCACCAGCCAGGCCTACTACGCCGCCTGTGCAAGTTGTCCCCTCCTCCTCGCCGACGACGAGTCGGAGCTCGTCTCGGCCGAGCGGGAAATGCGCCGCGGGCCGCCCGGGCGGGGTCGGTACGCTGGTGTCCTGGACTCTCCGCCCGTCATCGTCATCGCCCTGACCCTCTCGGCGGCCCTGCTGCTGATCGAGGTCGCCCTCCCCACCTTCGGGGTGGCGGGGATCGGCGGGTTCGCCCTGCTGTGGGTCGGGCTGGTCGGGATCTCCCAGGGCCACGACACCTGGGCGCCCCTGACGCTCATCGCCGTCAGCGTCTCGTTGTGGGCGGTGCTCCTCGTCCGGCGGACCCCGTCCCCCAGTGGCCAGCTCACGGCTGCCGGGCTCTATGCCCTCGGCACCGTCGGGTTCGGAGCGATGGCCGCCAGCCCCGGCGCCGTGGCGGTCGGCGTGGGGGCCACCGGTGCGCTGGCGGCCACGTTTCCCGTCCTCCTCCGGGGCGCCAACCGCCTCCTGGACCAGCCGGCCCAGGTCGGCATGGAGGCGTTCGACGGCCGGAAGGCCGCCGTCGTCTCGTGGGACTCCGAGACCAACCGCGGCACCGTCCGTCTCGACGGGTCGCTGTGGAACGCCATCGCCGACGTCCCGGTCCGTCCGGGCGACGAGGTGCTGGTGGTGGGCCACGAGCGGATGGAGCTGCACATAATCCCGGCGCCGGTCGCGCCCTGGTAGCTACGGTTCGCGCCGTCAAGCGCCCCCGGGGCCCGTTGCCCCCTGCCGTGAAGGAGCTGCTGTGCAGGCCGTCTTGAGCGCCGGCATCGTCCTCGCCGGGATCGTGGTCCTATTCATGGCGACGTCGATCAAGATCGTGCAGGAGTACGAGCGGGGGGTGATCTTCCGGCTGGGCCGGTGCGTCGGCGCCAAGGGGCCCGGGGTGTTCTTCGTCGTGCCCGTCATCGACAAGATCACCAAGATCAACCTGCAGATCATCGCCGCCCCGGTGGCGTCCCAGCAGGTGATCACCAAGGACAACGTCACCGTGACGGTCGACGCGGTGATCTACTTCCAGGTCATCGACCCGGCGGCGTCGGTGGTCCGGATCCGGGACTGGTACACGGCCAGCCAGCTGGTGGCGCAGACGACGCTGCGGGCCATCGTCGGCAAGCATGAGCTCGACCAGCTACTGTCCGACCGGGAGCGGATCGACGGGGAGCTGCAGGTCTCGCTCGACGCCCAGACCGAGCCGTGGGGAGTGAAGGTCCACCGGGTGGAGATCCGCGACGTCGGGCTCCCGGAGCAGATGCAGCGGGCCATGGCGAAGCAGGCCGAGGCGGAGCGGGAGCGGCGGGCCAAGATCATCGCCGCCGAGGGTGAGCTCCAGGCCTCGGTGAAGCTGGGCGAGGCGGCCACCGTCATGGCCACCTCCCCCGGGGCCCTCCAGCTCCGCCAGCTCCAGACGATGGTGGAGATCTCGGCCGAGAAGAACTCGACCATCATCTTCCCGATC
>JAUZEX010000471.1 GCA_030838815.1 Actinomycetota bacterium | reverse complement strand
CCATCAGATCGCCGGCCAGCTGGCTCGCCTGCGCTACCGGTCGGACGGGCGCTTCGACTGCCCGGTCACGGTGCGGGCGCCGTTCGGCGGCGGGGTCCGCACGCCGGAGCTGCACTCCGAGGCGCTGGAGGCGCAGTTCGTGCAGTGCCCGGGGCTGAAGGTGGTGCTGCCCGCCTCGGCCGCCGATGCCAAGGGCCTGCTGGCATCGGCCATCCGCGACCCGGACCCCGTCATGTTCCTCGAGCCGCTCAAGGGCTACCGGCTGGTGAAGGGCGACGTCCCCGAGGGCGAGCACCTCGTCCCCCTGGGGAAGGCCAACATGCTGCGGACGGGCGACGACGTCACGCTCATCGCCTGGAGCGCCCAGGTGGAGGTGGCCCGCAAGGCGGCGGCGGTGCTGGCTGCCGAACACGGTGTGTCGGCCGGCGTCCTCGATCTGCGGACGCTGGTGCCGCTCGACATCGAGGCCATCGTGGCCGCGGTGGAACACACGGGTCGGGCGGTGGTCGTCTCCGAGGCGCCGCAGTCCGCCGGCTTCGCCGCCGAGGTCGTCGCCACCATCTGCGAGGAGGCCTTCTACTCGCTGGAGGCTCCGGTGGCCCGGGTCGGCGGCTACGACGTCCCCTATCCGGTGGGGATGCTCGAAGAGCACTACGTCCCCGACGCGGCCCGGGTCGTGGCCGCCGCCCTGCGTGTGTGCGGAGAGGGCGCATAGTGGCCGGTCCGGTCGGCTCCCGACGCCGCGGAGTCGCCTGATGGCCCGGATCGAGTTCGCCCTACCCGACGTCGGGGAGGGCCTCGAGGAGGGCGAGATCGTCTCGTGGCTGGTCGGCCCCGGCGAGACCGTCGTCCGGGACCAGCCGCTCGTCGAAGTCCAGACCGACAAGGCCCTGGTCGAGCTCCCCTCACCGGTAGCGGGCCAGGTCGTGTCCCTGGCCTTCGTACCCGGCGACATCGTGAAGGTGGGCCAGACCCTGGTCGTCCTGGAAGACGGCCACGGAGGCGACACGGCTCCGCCCGCCCCGGCCGCCCCCCTCGCCGCGGGCGCCGTTCCCTCCCCGGGCCCCGACTCGGCGTCAGTCCCGCCGGCGGTCCCCGGCGCGGCGACCACGGCCGGTGCGGCACCGGCGCCGACCGTCGGCCGCCCGAAGGCGGCCCCCGCCGTCCGGAAACTGGCCGTCGACCGGGGAGTCGACCTCAGCACGATCACGGGCACCGGTCCGGACGGCCGCATTCTGGCCGCCGACGTTGAAGCAGCGGCCGCCCGTCCGCCGGCAACTGGCGTTCGTTTGCAGCCCATGGCCACGAAAACGAACGCCGGTTGGGAAGCTCCGGATTCTGGCGTTCATTTACCGTCACCGGAGCGGAAAACGAACGCCGGTTCGCCGGGCGGACTGGGGTGGATGGAGCCGGGGCGGCATCCGCTGCGGGGCATCCGGCGGCTGACGGCCGAGGCGATGCGCCGGTCGTGGTCGGAGATCCCGCACCTCACGACCCTGGACGAAGTCGACGCCACCGGCCTCCTGGCCGCCCGCCGCCGCCTGGCCGACGCCGGCATCGACACCACCATCGGCGCCCTCCTCGTGGCCGCCGTCGCCCGCGGTCTGCGCCGCTACCCGCTCCTCAACGCCTCCGTTGAACTCGCCCCCACCGATGGCGGGTCCGGCGGGTCCATCGTCGTCCATCCCGACCGCAACATCGGGTTGGCCGTGGCCACGGCGGACGGGCTGGTCGTCCCCGTCATCCGGAACGCCGACCAACGGCGGCTGGGCGACCTCGCGGCCGAGGTCCGGCGGCTCACGTCGGCGGCCCGGGACCGGCGGGTCGACGTCGCCGATCTCCGGGGCGGGACGTTCACGATCTCCAACTACGGCGCCTTCGGCGGCCGGTTCGCCACCCCGATCATCCGCCCGCCGGAGGTGGGGATCATGGGCTTCGGCGCCATCCGGCCCCGCCCGTTCGTCGTCGACGGCGGGGTGGAGGCCCGACCGACCCTGCCCTGGGCTCTGTCGGCCGACCACCGCCTGATCGACGGGGACGTCGCCACCGCCTTCGCCGAATACGTGACCGGCCTCCTGGCCGATCCCATCGCCCTGCTGGCTGAGCTGCTCGTGGCCGGAAGCTGATGCGCCGCCGACCACGCCGCCCCGGACTCACCCAGAGGGTCGCCGGGTGGTAGTCGGGGAGGTCGCCACCGGCGTCGACCTGCTCGTCGTCGGCGGCGGGCCGGGCGGGTACGCCGCCGCCCTCCGCGCCGCCGCCGCCGGCCGCACGGTCACCCTCGTGGAGCGCGACCGCATCGGCGGCGTCTGCCTCAACGTCGGCTGCATCCCGTCGAAGGCCCTGATCCACGTGGCCGACACCGCCGGTCTCGCCGCGGAAGCGGCGGCCATCGGCGTCGACCTCGAGGCGTCGGTCGACCTGGACCGGGCCCAGAGCTGGATCGGCGATGTCGTCGGCCGCCTGACCGGCGGGGTCGAGCAGCTTCTGCGCGACGCCGGCGTCACCGTCGTCACCGGCTCGGCCCGCTTCGCTACCGCCCGCCGGGTGGCCGTGACCAGCGGCGACGACGCCGCGTTCTTCGAGTTCGGCTCGATGGTGCTGGCCACCGGGTCCCGGCCCGTCGAGCTCGCCACCCTGCCCTTCGACGGCGGCCGGGTCCTCGACTCGACCGCGGCCCTGGCCCTCCGCCGGGTCCCCGGGCAGCTCACCGTCGTCGGCGGCGGCTACATCGGCGTCGAGTTGGGGGGCGCCTTCGCCAAGCTCGGCTCGCAGGTCACGATCGTGGAGCTGGCCGACCAGCTCCTCCCCGGGATGCCGCTCGGCCTGGCCCGGGTGCTGGAGCGGGCGCTGCGGGCCCGTGGCGTCGCGATCCGCCTCGGCACCAAGGTGATCGGCCGGGACGGCGACGACCTTGTCGTCGAGGGGCCCACCGGCGAGGCCCGGCTGCCGATCGACGGCGCCGGTGGAGGAGGCTCCGGCGCCGGTGAGCCGCTCCGGGGCCATACGGGTTCCGGCCGCGGCGGCCCCGACGCGGGCGAAGGGTTCCTGGTCGTGGCGGTGGGGCGCCGGCCCAACACCGATGCCCTCGGGCTGCCCGGCGCGGGCGTCCGCACCGACGGCGACGGGCGTGTGGTCGTGGCCGCCGACCGGCGGGCCGCGGCCGACGTCTACGCCATCGGTGACATCACCCCCGGACCGGCCCTCGCCCACAAGGCCACCGCCGAGGCCGAGGTGGCCGTCACCGCCGCCGGCGGACGGCGGGCTGCCTTCGACCCGGCGGCCATCCCGGCCGTCGTCTTCTCCGATCCCCAGGTCGCCACCGTTGGCCTGACCGTCGAGCAGGCGACCGAGGCCGGCGCGGTCGCGACGAGCTTCCGGTTCCCGCTGTCCGCCTCCGGCCGGGCGCTGGCCCTGGCCCGTCCCGAGGGCTACGTCGAGATCGTCGCCGACCGGGGAGGCGGCGGCACCGTCCTCGGCGTCCACATGGTCGGCGCCGGCGTGGCCGAACTGGCCGCCGAAGCCGCCCTCGCCGTCGAGATGGGCGCCACCCTGGAGGACGTCGCCCTCACCATCGCCCCCCACCCCACTCTCTCCGAGGCGCTGGCCGAAGCGGCCATGGGCGCCCTCGGCCGCCCCCTCCACGTCCGCCGCCGAAAGGAGAACTCCGGGTCGTGAGCGCCTACGTCATCGTCGAGATCGACGTCGAGGACCCCGCCGCCTACGAGGAGTACCGGCCGCTGGCGGCGGCCAGCGTCGCCCGCCACGGCGGCCGCTACATCGCCCGGGGCGGGAAGACCGAGGCACTGGAGGGCGAGTGGGCCGGCCGCATCGTGGTCCTCGAGTTCGACAGCCTCGACGCCGCCCGGAGCTGGTACCACTCCGACGACTACCAGGCCTGCCTGCCCGTCCGTCTCCGGACCAGTCGAGGCCGGATGATCGCCGTGGAAGGCGGCGGCGCCTCTAGCCCCCGATCATGACCTCGGCCATCTGGACGGCGTTCAATGCCGCGCCCTTGCGGAGGTTGTCGCCCGTCACCCACAGATCGAGGCAGCCCGGGCGGGACGGGTCTTCCCGGAGGCGCCCGACCAGCACCGGGTCGATGCCGGCGCCGGCCAGCGCCGTGGGCGCCCCGTCGCCGCCGACGTCCAGCACGACGCCCGGCGCCGACGACAGCAGCTCCACGGCCTCGGCCCGGCTCATCGGCCGGCCGAACTCCAGGTTGGCGGTCATGGCGTGGCCGACGAACACCGGCACCCGCACGCAGGTGGCGGTGACGGCGATCGAGTCGTCGTGGAGGATCTTGCGGGTTTCGTGGACCAGCTTCCATTCCTCCGACGTGTAGCCCGCCTCCTTCACCGACCCGGCCAGCGGGATGACGTTGCCGGCGATCGGCTTGCTCCAGACCTGCCCGGCCGGAAGCGGCGCGCCGGCGCCCGCCCGGCGCAGCGCCTCCCACTCGCCGGCGCCCTTCGTCCACTGCTCCTCCAGCTCCCGCATTCCGGGCTGGCCGGCGCCGGAAACCGACTGGTAGGTCGACACCACCATCCGCTTCAGCCCCGCGGCCCGGTGCAGCGGGGCCACGGCGGCCACCAGCACCATGGTCGTGCAGTTGGGGCACGACGCCACGCCCTTCGGCAGGTCGGCCAGGTCCTGCGGGTTGACCTCGGCCACCACCAGCGGCACGTCCGGGTCCATCCGGTAGGCGGCCGAGTTGTCGACCACGCGGGCGCCGGCGGCGGTGGCCACCGGGACCCACTCCAGGGCCAGCGGGTCGTCGACGTCGACCACCACGATGTCGAGCCCGTCGAAGCACCCCGGCCGGAGCACCTGGCAGGTCACCTCGCCGCCGGCGAAGGGCAGCGTGCGGCCCTCGGAGCGGGCCGAGGCATAGGCCCGCAGCTCGGCGACGGGAAAGGCCCGCTCCTCGAGGATGCGGAGCATCTCGCCGCCGACGAGGCCGGTGGCCCCGACGACCCCGATGCGGACGGGCGACGCTGTCCCTCCGGGGACACCCCGGGCCCCGGCCGTCATGCCAGCATCCCCAACGTCCCGTCGGCCAGCCCGAAGGCGTCGTGGAGGGCCTGCACCGCCCGTTCGACGTGGTCGGCCCGCACCACGCAGGAGATGCGGATGGAACTGGTGGAGATCATCTCGATGTTCACGCCTTCTCGGGCCAGCACCTCGAACATGGTGGCGGCGACGCCGGGGTGGGTCTTCATGCCGGCGCCGATGAGCGACACCCGGGCGATGCCGTTGTCCTCATCGAACCCGGTCGCGCCGAGGTCGCCGATGAGGGTCTCGATGACCTTGCCGGCCTTCTTCAGATCGTCCTTGGGGAGCGTGAAGGAGATGTCGGTGATGCCGCTCTTGCTCACGTTCTGCACGATCATGTCGACGTTGACGGCCTCGTCGGCCAGCGCCCGGAACACCCGGGCGGCGATCCCGACCTGGTCGGGCACGCCGGTGATCGTGACCTTGGCCTCGGCGGTGTCGTGGGTGACACCGGAGATGATCGCTGCCTCCATGGACTCGTCTTCCTCTCTCACCCAGGTGCCGGGTTCCCAGGTGAAGCTGGACCGTACGTGCACCGCCACGCTGTGGTTCCGGGCGAACTCGACCGACCGCAGCGCCAGCACCTTGCCGCCGGTGGCGGCCATGTCGAGCATCTCCTCGTAAGACACGAGCGGCAGCCGCCGGGCATTGGGGACGACGCGGGGGTCGGCGGTGTAGACACCGGTGACGTCGGTGTAGATCTCGCAGGCGTCGGCGCCGAGGGCGGCGGCCAGGGCCACGGCGGTGGTGTCGGACCCGCCCCGACCGAGCGTCGTCACGTCGAGGGCCGTCGACACGCCCTGGAAGCCGGCCACCACCACCACGTTGCCGGCCGCCAACGCCTCGGTGAGGCGGTGGGCCCGCACCTCGAGGATCTTGGCCTTGCCGTGGGTGGTGTCGGTCACGATGCCGGCCTGCGAGCCGGTGAACGACACCGCCGGCACCTCTAGGTCGATGAGGGCCATGCACAGCAGCGCCATGCTGATCCGCTCGCCGGCGGTGAGCAGCATGTCCATCTCCCGGCCGGCGGGGGAGCTCGACACCTCGGCCGCGAGGCGGATCAGCTCATCGGTCGTCTTTCCCATGGCCGAGACGACGACGACCACGTCGTCGCCCTGCCGGCGCGTCCGGGCTACGTGGTCGGCCACCGCCCGGATCCGGTCGGGGTCGGCCACCGACGTGCCGCCGAACTTCTGGACGACGAGGGCCATCAGGCGCGGAAGAAGAGATCTGTGCTGGTCATCGCCTGATCGAAGATATCAGTGGCACCCCCCTTTGCCGCTCTCGCCTTAGACTCCGGCCCCATGCCGGATCCGAAACGAGAACGCCAGCGCCAGAACCGAGACGCCGCCCGAGCGGCCCAACTCGAGGCCGCCAGGCAGCAGAAGAAGAAGCAGACCACGGTGCGGGCCGTCGTCGGCGCCGTCCTGGTGGTCGGGCTGGCTCTCCTCGCCACCTTCCTCCTCAAGGGCGACAAGAAGTCATCGGTGGCGACCAAGGACACGACCACGACATCCGCCGCCGCCAGCGCGACGTCCGCCACCGGTGCGACGACCACCACGATCGCCAACCCGGCGCTGGCCGCCATCCAGTGCAACGACACCAAGCCGCCCGACAACCCCAACCGGCCGACGTTCACCGCCGAGCCCCCGATGACGATCGACGCGGCCAAGAAGTACACGGCCACGATCGACACGTCGTGCGGCAAGATCACCGCGGACCTCGACGCCAAGGCCGCCCCCCACTCGGTGAACAGCTTCGTCTTCCTGGCCGACAAGAAGTTCTACGACGGCCTCACGTGGCACCGCGTCGTGAAGGACTTCGTGATCCAGGGCGGCGACCCCAAGGGCGACGGCTCCGGCGGTCCCGGCTACACCATCGCCGAGGAACCGCCCACCGACGGCTACAAGCTCGGCGCCCTGGCCATGGCCAAGACCTCGGCACCGCATTCCACCGGGTCCCAGTTCTTCGTCGTCACGGGACAGGGCGGCACGTCCCTGCCCAACCAGTACTCCCGCTTCGGGATGGTGACTGGCGGCCTCGACGTGGCCCAGAAGATCGAATCGTTCAACAACGGCGACGGGCCCCCGACCCGGCCGCTCTACATCTTCAGCATCACCATCAAGGTCAGCTGAAGAGGGCTACTCCGGGGGAAGGCCCTCGACGGTGGCGTCG
The DNA here is from genome assembly GCA_030838815.1 of Actinomycetota bacterium. GTDB lineage: Bacteria > Actinomycetota > Acidimicrobiia > IMCC26256 > BP-133 > BP-133. The sequence goes on along the minus strand of JAUZEX010000471.1, from coordinate 3,490 downwards.
GACGCGTAGACGGCGACCTCGTCGCGGGTCGGGCCATAGATCGTGACGGTGCCCTGGCCCGCCACCCGCCAGCTGCCGTCCGGGTCGCGCAAGAGGGCGGTCTGCTCGTCGATCCCGACCAGCACCGAACTGTCGGGGCGCAGCTCGATCGACCGCTCCCGCAGGTGGGCCGGCGCCGTGTCGTGGTGGGGAAAGATCGGCATGTTGGAGAGCAGGCCGAGGCCGACGGTGTAGGCCCCGCCCCGGGGATCGACCATCGGGTCGCACAGCACCATGGCTCCGGCCGAGGAGGCGGCCAGGACGGCGCCGTCGTTCCACACCTCGACCAGCGCCTCCCACAGCCGGGAGCCCTTGAGGACGGACCGGAGGTGCATCGGCGAGCCGCCGCCGATGTAGACGAAGCGCGACCCCCGGACGACGGCGGCGTTGGTGTCGTCCTCCGCCTCTCTCCGCCCGAGGACCATGAGGGCCGAGACGTTGGCGCCGAGCTCGTCGAAGTAGCGGCGGGCGGTCTCGACGGCCCGGCGCGGGTTCTCGAACGCCGCCGCCGTCGGCAGCACCAGCACCTCGTCGGTGCCGGAGGCTTCCAGGAGCGCGGCGTCGAACTTGCGGCACCCGTCCTGCCACTCGGCCCCGCCGACCAGGGCCAGCGTGCCCGTCCCGTCGCCATTCATGCGACCGAGCCTACCCGGCGGAATTCCGGAGCCTCACCAGCCTCCCCCGACGCAAATTTCCCGGTGCGCCGCGGGTGGGCGCCCGCCACAATGGCGACCGTGTTCGAGCGTTTCACCGACCGGGCCCGTCGGGTCGTCGTCCTCGCCCAGGAGGAAGCCCGCCTCCTCGACCAAAACTTCATCGGCACCGAGCACCTTCTCCTCGGGCTGCTGCACGCCGACGACACGGCCGGCCAGTTGCTGACGGGCCTCGGTTTCGGCCTCGACGAGACGCGGGCCCGCGTCGAAGCGGCGGGCAAGCCGCGCAAGCGCGCACCGAGCGGGCACATCCCGTTCACGCCCCGGGCGAAGAAGGCGCTGGAGATGTCCCTCCGGGAGGCGCTCCAGATGGGCGACAACTTCATCGGGAGTGAGCATCTCCTGCTCGGCCTCCTCCGGGAGGGCGCGGGGCTGGGGGCGGAGATTCTTCACGAGCACGGGCTGCAGCTGGAAAACATCCGGCGGACCGTGTCCCTCGTGGACCGGGACATACGCCGCGGGCCCGAGATCCGGGAGGACTCCCCGGTTGTCGTGTCGGTGCCGGCCGAAGTCCTCGATCGGCTCCACGCCGAGATCGCCCGCCTGCGCGACCTCCTGGCCCGACACGGCATCGACCCCGACCCGGACCCCGGGGTTGGGGACGGGGGCGACGCACCGGTAGCCTGACCGGCACCTTTCAAGGCGACCGTCGAGGGGGAGCTCCAATGACCATCAAACGCGTCGGGATCGTCGGCTCCGGGACCATGGGTTCCGGCATTGCCGAGGTGGCGAGCAAGAACGGCTACGAGGTCATCCTCCGCAGCCGCTCCCAGGCGGGGGCGGACGGGATGGTCAAGGGTCTCGAGAAGTCGCTGGGCAAGCAGGTCGAGAAGGGCAAGCTGTCCGAGGCCGATCGTGACGCAGCCCTGGCCCGGGTCCGGGGTGTCACCGACCTGAACGAGCTCTCCGAGTGCGATCTCGTCGTCGAGTCGGTGCTGGAGGATCTGGCGGTCAAGAAGGAGCTCTTCGCCGAGCTCGACAAGATCTGCGCCGCCCACACGATCCTCGCCACCAACACGTCCACCTTGCCGGTGGTGGAGATGGCCGTCGCCACCGAACGCCCCCACCAGATCTGCGGCATCCACTTCTTCAATCCCGCGCCGATGATGGGCCTCGTCGAGGTGGTGCGGGCCATCACCTCCAGCGACGAGACCGTGGAGGCCGCCCTGGCCTTCGCCGAGTCGTGCGGCAAGAGCCCCATCGAGGTGCGCGACGTCGCCGGCTTCGTCGTCAACGCGCTCCTGTTCCCCTACCTGAACTCGGCCGTCCGGCTCCTGGAGCGGGGCGTGGCCAGCCAGGACGACATCGACGCGGCCATGAAGGCCGGCGCCAACATGCCGATGGGCCCGTTCGCCCTCATCGATCTCGTCGGCGTCGACGTGACCGAGGCCATCCTCGACGCCCTTTACGCCGAGAACCCGGATCCGTTCCTCCAGCCGGCGCAGCACCTCCGCCGGATGCTGTCCGCCGGTCGCCTGGGCCGCAAGAGCGGCCAGGGCTTCTACGACTACACGAAGCGCTGACCCCGGCCACCGACCGCGCGACGTTGTCTTCGTAACGATGAGTTAGATCCCCCGCGGGCGGGAAATCGCGCCGCCAAATGGCACAAACCGTTGTCAGCATTGAAAATGGGTAGCGTGCCGGCCCGCGACAAGCCCTGGGTGATGCGAACGTACTCGGGGCACAGTTCGGCCCGGGCCAGCAACGAGCTCTACCGCCGCAACCTGGCCAAGGGCCAGACCGGCCTGTCGGTGGCCTTCGACCTGCCGACCCAGACCGGCTACGACCCCGACCACATCCTGGCCCGGGGCGAGGTCGGCAAGGTCGGAGTCCCCGTCCCCCACCTCGGCGAGATGCGGGCGCTGTTCGAGGACATCCCCATCGAGGACATGAACACCTCGATGACGATCAACGCCACCTGCGCCTGGCTGCTGGGGATGTACGTGGCGCTGGCCCGGGAGCGGGGCGTCGACCCCGGGCGGCTGTCGGGCACCACCCAGAACGACATCGTGAAGGAGTACCTGTCCCGGGGGACGTACATCTTCCCGCCGGGGCCGTCCTGTCGCCTCACGGTCGACACCGTGGCCTACACGGTGGCCAACGTCCCCAAGTGGAACCCGATCAACGTCTGCTCCTACCACCTCCAGGAGGCGGGGGCGACGCCCGTCCAGGAGATGGCCTACGCCCTGGCCACCGCCTGCGCCGTGCTCGACGCGGCGCGGGAGTCGGGCCAGGTCGAGCCCGACCGCTTCCCCGAGGTGGTGGGCCGGTTCTCGTTCTTCGTCAACGCCGGCATCCGCTTCGTCGAGGAGGTCTGCAAGCTCCGGGCGCTGGCGCGGATGTGGGACCGGATCTGCCGGGAGCGCTACGGGGTCACCGACGAGAAGCTGCGCCGTTTCCGCTACGGCGTGCAGGTCAACTCCCTCGGGCTCACCGAGGCGCAGCCGGAGAACAACATCCAGCGGATCGTTTTGGAGATGCTGGGGGTCACCCTGTCGAAGTCCGCCCGGGCGAGGGCCGTGCAGCTCCCGGCCTGGAACGAGGCCCTCGGCCTGCCCCGGCCGTGGGACCAGCAGTGGTCGCTGCGGATGCAGCAGGTGCTGGCCTTCGAGACCGATCTCCTGGAGTACGGCGACATCTTCGACGGGTCGACCGTCATCGAGGGCAAGACGGCCTCGCTGGAAGAGGCGGCCACCGCCGAGCTTGAATGGGTACTCGACGGCGGCGGTGCCTTCGCC
>JAUZEX010000455.1 GCA_030838815.1 Actinomycetota bacterium | reverse complement strand
CCGGGCAGGCGGGGCTGGGCCCCGACGAGGCGGCCCACGACGCCCGCAAGCGCACCAAGAAGCTCCGTTCTCTCCTGCGCCTCGTCCGCCGCGAGCTCGGCGACAAGGCCTACCGCCGCCAGAACGCCGCCCTGCGCGACGCCGCCCGCCGCCTGAGCCCTGTCCGCGACGCCTGGGTGCTGGTTGAAGCCCTCGACGACCTGGTGAGCCCGCCCGACGATCACCTCACGGCCGAGGCCGTGGCGGGCCTCCGGGCCGTGCTCACCCGGGAGCACCGCGCCCTCCAGGAGGGGCAGGGCGAGGACGACGTTCTGTCGCAGGCGGCGGCCGACTACGAGCGGGTGCTGTCCCGCGTGTCGCGTTGGCCGCTGCATGACCACGGTTGGGGGAGCCTCGAAGACGGCATGGCCACCGTCGTGCGGGAGGGCCGTCGCCGCATGGACAAGGCGGCGGCCAAAGGCCGGTCGGAGGACTACCACGAGTGGCGCAAGCAGGTGAAGTACCTCCGGCATCAGCTCGAGCTGCTGCGGCCGGCCTGGCCCGACGTCCTCCACGCCATGGCCGGCACCGCCGACGAGATCGCCGAGCTGCTCGGCGCCGACCACGACCTGGCGGTGTTGCGGGAGAAGATGATGGGCGAGCCGGTGCTGTCGCCCGAGACACAACGGGCCCTCCTGGACCGGATCGAGGAGCGGCGGTCCGAGCATCAGCGGGAGGCGATCGACCTCGGCCGCCGGGTCTATGCCGAGAAGCCGTCGTCGCTGACTCAGCGCCTCGGGCGGCTGTGGAAGGCCGCCGCCTGACCCGGTTTCCCGTTGCCCTGTCGGGGGTTCGGAGGCCCCGCCGGGCCACTTTCCTTGTCCCACAAGGGTCCTGAAGCTGTATCCACGGAACTTTTCCGAGTTTTTGTGGCGACGACCTCGAGGGTTGAGAAGCCTTGTCCCATAAGGGTTTTGGGCTTCCACAGGGGTAACTTTCCTTGTCCTGCCTCGAAACGGGTGCTTGACGAACCTGCGTTTGTGGGTTCTCATTCCACGTTGAAGCAGCCGTTAACTTTGGAGGTCGTGGTGAACAAGACCCAACTGGTGGACCAGATCTCAAGTGATACCGCCATGGGTAAGCCCGAAGTCGAGAAGGTCATCAAGGCGTTCATCAACACCGTGCAGCAGTCGGTGAAGAAGGGCGAGAAGGTCTCCCTCCCCGGTTTCGGCGGCTGGAGCCAGACGCAGCGGAAGGCCCGCACCGCCCGGAACCCCCGCACCGGTGCCGCCGTCAAGGTCCCGGCCGGAAAGGGCGTGAAGTTCACGACGGGCGCCACGTTCAAGGACATCGTGGCCGCCAAGCGGGGCACGGCGGCAGCCAAGACGGCCGCCAAGGCCCCGGCCAAGAAGGCTGCCCCCGCCCGGGCCACCAAGGCTCCGGCGAAGGCCGCTCCGGTGAAGGCCGCCAAGGCTCCGGCGAAGGCCGCTCCGGCCAAGAAGGCGGCGCCGGCGAAGGCACCGGCCAAGAAGGCCACGGCGAAGGCCACCAAGCGCTGAGCCGTCAGTCCGCAGTTCTGGCGCCTGACCGGCGCTTTTAGGAGCGGCGCCCCGTACGGGGCGCCGCTTTCTCTGTGCTCGCTAGAGGCGATCGATGCGCTTGAAGGCTTCGCCGATCGGCAGACCGGCCGCCGCGCCGGCCTCGGCCGCCCGCTGCCGGATACGGATCTCGAAGGCCTCCTCTTCCGCGGTCCGGTCGGCGTCGATTCCCATGGTGCTCACCCATTGGCTCCGGTGGGCGAGAAGCGCGGCCAGCTTGGTGTCGAGGAAACCCTCGATGCCTTCGACGTGGTCGACCTCGTCTGCCTCCCACAGCAGGAGGCCCGCCGGTCGATGCGGCGCCAGGCCCTGCTCCGGAAAGAAGTGCGGGTCGCGGGCGGCCACGATGCCCTCCACAGCCAGGAACCCCGCGTGGCGGTGGTCGGGATGGAGGCGGTAGCGCCTCCAGGGATCGTGGCCGAGCACGACGTCGGGCCGGAGCTCCCGGATCACCCGGCACACCTCGGCCCGCTCCGACAACCCGCTCGTGAGCTCGCCGTCGACGTGGTCCAGGAAGACGACGCTCTCAGCCCCGAGCGTGGCCGCCGCCGCCCGCTGCTCCTCCCGGCGGAGGGCGACGAGCTCGGCGCGGTCGGCGGTCGGGTCCCACGACCCCTTGGAGCCGTCGGTGAGGACGAGCTCGGCGACGGTGCAGCCGGCCGCGGCCCACTTGGCCAGCGTGCCGCCGCAGCCGAAGTCGATGTCGTCGGGGTGGGCCCCGATCGCCAGTGCCCGGCCCGGAACCGGCAGGTCGACGCCCACGGCGCCGCTCGGGGCGGGAGCGAGGTAGCTGGCCACGGGCCGTCCGATGTCCTCCTGGTCGGAGGCCGTCATGCGCCGAGCAGGGCCCGGAGCGGCCCGGCATCGCCCAGCGGGAGGGGGAGGCCCACCAGGTCTTCCGGGGCGTCGACGTCGCGGCCCAGCCGGCTGTCCCGTCGCACCCGGAAGGCCAGGCCGGCGGCCCGGGCGGCGGCGGCGTGGCGGCGGAACGATCCGGGCCCGTAGCCGAACACGAACCCCGTCGCGCCGGTTGGAAGCGAGAGCACCGGGGTGCCGTCGTCGCGGTGGCAGGGGACGGCCATCGCCACCGGCCGCCGGCCGTCGGCCGCCATCGGAGCCAGGCTCGTGGCGAGGGGGAGGTCGGCGTGGGCCACCACCACGCGGCCGAAGCCCGCCGCTCCGGCCCAACTCAGGCCGGCGGCGGCGGCCAGGTCGAGGGTGCCCGGATCGTCGAGCACCGTGACCCCGAGGGCCGCCGCCCAGCGCCGCACCTCACGGGCGTTCGACACCACGGCCACGGGCATCGCCCCCGCCGCGGCCACGACGTTCTCGGCCATGGCCCGCAAAAGGTCGGCCCGCCGGGCCGGGTCCAGGCGGGAGCCGAGACGGGACTTCCCGGCCTCGAAGCCCCGGATCGGGATGACGACGGCGGCCGGGATGACGACGGCGGCGGTCGTCCCCGGGGACACCCCCGCGCCTGCCGGCGTCATTCGATGATCTCGAACATCCGGATCACCGGCTCGAGCTGCAGGAAGGGCAGGATCCGGACCATCGACTCCGCCACTTCCCGGGACTCGATGGCGGCGGTGAGCTCGTCGGGCGACTTCCACCGGGAGAGGGCGGCGGCGTCGACCAGGCCGCCGGCGTTGCGATCGATCCCGAGGAGCAGCTCCATGGACGTGCACCCCGGCATCGACTCGAAGACGGGGGCGATGTCCTCTCCGAAGATCCGGCGGACGTCGGCCAGGTCGCTCGGATCGATGGCTGACGAGAAGAGCCTGACGAACACCGCCTCCTCCTCCTCGCGCCTAGGCGTGCCAGGCCGATTTGGCGAACATGCCGGCCAGGTCGGGGTTGGTGTGGAGACGCATCTGTCGGCGGTCGAGCTCGGCGGCGTGCCGCTCGCCGGTGCCGGGGTAGCGGAGCGTCACCACGACACGGTCCTGCGTCACCTCGAGCAGGTTGTAGGACGGGCGCACGTAGCCCCGGAGGCGGTGCGACGAGACCGTCCCGGAGTTCACCACCAGCAGGTCATTGAGCAGCCACACGAACGGCACGTGCTTGTGGCCCGAGAGCACGATGTCGACGCCGGCCTCGCCGAGCAGGGACAGGACGTCGCCCGAGTCCCACACCGTGTTGCGCTCCCGGCCCGTCCCCGGCACCGGTACGAGGTGGTGGTGGAGGGCGAAGATCCTCAAGGACGCCGGAGCCGAGAACTGCTGACGGATCCAGGAGTACCGCTCCCGCCCGATCTCGCCCTCGGCGAGGTCGGGTTTGGTCGAATCCATGGCCACCAGCGTGACCCCGTCCCCGGGGTCGTCGTCGCCCGCCCCGAGCCGTCCGGTGAGGTGGAGGACCCGGTCGCCCTTCCCCGGCACGTCGCCGGGCCCGAAGCTGTCGGTGAAGTGGAGGTAGCCCACGTTCTTGGCGTCGTGGTTCCCGGGAATGACCACCGTGGTGAGCTCCGCTTCGAGCAGCGGGGCGAGTTGGGCCTGGGCGTCGCGGAACTCGTGGGCGTAGCCGTCGGTGGTGAGGTCGCCGCCGATGAGGACCAGATCCGGCGCCACGGCCCGGACCTCCTCCACGGCGTGATGCAGCAGCTGCGGGTCGAAGAACGGCGACCCGCAGTGGATGTCGGACAGCTGGGCGATCAGGAAGGAATCCCGGGACATGGGCCCGCCTATCCTACCGGCCTGTGGAACCGCTCTACCGACTGGCGGAAGTGCTGCTCCGCCCGCCCGTGCGCCGAGGTCTGCGGTGGCGGGTCGAGGGCGTGGAGCGCATCCCGGCCGAGGGCGCGGTCCTGCTGGCCTCCAACCACCTCTCCTACTTCGACCCCATCGCCATCGCCAACCTGACCGATCTGGCCGGGCGCCGGGTGCGCTTCCTGGCCAAGGCCGAGCTGTTCCGGAACCGGGCCCTGGGCGCGGCGCTGCGGAGCATGGGGCAGATCCCGGTCGTTCGGGGGACGGGCGACGCCGCCGCGCTCGACGCCGCGGCGGCGGCGCTGGCGGCCGGGCGCTGCGTCCACGTGTTCCCGGAGGGCACGATCTCCGACGACCTCGACCCCATGGCGGGCAAGACGGGTCTGGCCCGTCTCGCCCGGGCGGCCGGGGTCGACGTGGTGCCGGTCGGGCTGTGGGGTACACAGCGGGTGATCCCTCCCAAGGGCCGGAAGGCCCGGCGCTTCCGCACGCCGCTGGTCATGGTGGTGGGGGAGACGGTCGCCGTCGGGCCGGGCGCCAACCCCCGCGAGACGACCGACCGCATCATGGCCGCCGTCTGCGCCGCCGTCGCCCGGGCCCGTCGGCTCTACCCGCCGCCGGGGGACGGCGAGGGGGACGATTGGTGGGTCCGGCCCCCGGAGAGCGCCCGGCTCCGCAGCTGCCGGGGCCGGGTCGCCCAGGCGGAGCTCGACGCCCAGTTCGAAGCCCGGGCCGAACAGGACGGGAGCTGATGCGGTTGGCGGTCATCGGGGCGGGCTCGTGGGGAACCACGGTCGCCGCCCTCGGGGTCCGCAACGCCGACCACGTGTCGCTGTGGGCCCGCCGGCCGGAGCTGGCCGAGCGGATCGCCGCCACCGGGGAGAACTCCGACTACCTGCCGGGCCGGCCCCTCGGAGCCGTGGGAGCCACCGGCCGGCTCGACGAGGCGCTCGAGGGCGCCGACGTGGTCGCCCTCGCCGTCCCGTCCCACGGCTTCCGCGCCGTGCTCAGCGAGGCGGCGCCGTTCGTCCCGCCTGACGCCGTGTTGCTGAGCCTGGCCAAAGGGCTCGAGCAGGGTTCGCTGAAGCGGATGACGGAGGTGGCGGCCGAACTCCTGCCCGGGCACGCCGGCGGCCGTATCGGCGTCCTCACCGGCCCCAACATCGCCACCGAAGTCGCGGCCGGCCTGCCGACCGCGTCGGTCGTGGCTGTCGAGGACCCGGCGGCCGCCGCCGCCGCCCAACGCCTGTTCATGACCGACACGTTCCGCGTCTACACCAACCCCGACGTCGTCGGCTGCGAGATCGCCGGCGTCGTGAAGAACGTGGTCGCCCTGGCGGCCGGGATCGCCCAGGGTCTCGGTGTCGGCGACAACGCCCGGGCGGCGCTCATCACCCGCGGCCTGGCCGAGCTCACCCGGTTCGGGGTCGCCCTCGGTGGCAACCCACTGAGCTTCCTCGGGCTGGCCGGTATCGGCGACATCGTCGTCACCTGCACCAGTCCCCGCAGCCGCAACCGGTCGGTGGGGGAGGCCCTGGGCCGGGGCCGCCCGCTGGCCGACGTGCTGGCGGAGATGACCATGGTGGCCGAGGGGGTCCGCAGTACCGCCGCCGTCCTCGACCGGGCCGCTGCCGCCGGCGTGGAGATGCCGATCGCGGTGGAGGTCCAGGCCGTCCTCGACGGGGCCCGCACCCCGGCCGCAGCCGTCTCCTCCCTCATGCTGCGGGAGGCGAAGTCGGAACTCGAGGGCATCCGCATCGTCGGCTGAGCGGCCGGGCATGATCTGACCATGGGTCGCCACCGTCGCTTCCGGGCTGGCCGCGGGATCACCGCCGCCGTCTCCGTCCTCACCGCGCTGATGCTCCCGGCGCCGCCGGCGTCGGCCGAGAGCCCGATCCATCCGGAGAACCGCCCGAGCGGCCTGGCGGGCGAGACCAACGGGCAGGTGAGGCCCGAGGCACTCGTCGGCGTGGAAAGCGATTGTCAGGCGGCGCGGGCGGCCGGCCCCAGCCTGGCGCTCATGCTGGCCGCGGCCCGGACCGACGGCGTGGCGCTGCGGCCCGGCGACTGCTACCGGCCGGCCAACCAGCAGTCGGCGGCCAAGTCGAACGCCTGCGGCAAGGGCAACTGCGCCTGCGCCGCCGGGACCGGGACGTCGATGCACGGCTGGGGCGAAGCGGTCGACTTCCGCGACGCCGGCGGGAGCCTCACCTTCACCGCGTCCGGCTACCGGTGGCTGAAGGACAACGGTGCCCGCTTCGGGTGGAACCACGCCCGGTGGTCCGAACCGGGCGGAAGCGCCTGCCCCGAGGCCTGGCACTGGGAGTGGGTCGGCGACGGCGGCCGGATGCACCTCGACACCATCCGGGCCGACGTCGTGGGGATCCTGGCCTGCCGCGCCGGCGGGTACTGGGGTCTCACCGGCCTCGGTGGGGTGGCGGCCCGGGGCGGAGCGCCCGACGCCGGGTCGGCCGCCGCCGCTCCCCTCGCCTGGCTGGTGAAGGGCGGGGCGGGGACGCCGTCGGGTCGGGGTTACTGGCTGGTGGCGTCGGACGGGGGGATCTTCTCGTTCGGTGACGCGGCGTTCTTCGGCTCGTTGGGGTCGGTGCGGTTGAACCGGCCGATCGTGGGGATGGCGGGGACGCCGTCGGGTCGGG
>JAUZEX010000451.1 GCA_030838815.1 Actinomycetota bacterium | reverse complement strand
GGACGGCGACCCCGAGGCCGTCCGGCGGCGGACGGGTGCGCCGGTCCACCCGTCCCTCCCCGCCGCTCGGTTGTTGGCCGAAGGCGTGCGGGACCCGGCGGCCTTCAACGCCACCGCCCGGTGGTGTTCGATCGGCGAGCTGCTGGAGACCCGCTGGCTCGCCGGGACGCCGGGCCCGTCGTCGTCGATGGCCTCGGCCAGCGGGCTGTTCGACCAGGAGCGCCGGTCGTGGGACGCCGAGGTCCTCCTGGCCCTCGGACTGCGCCCGGGGACCCTGGCCGCCGTGGACGACGAACCCCGCCGCGGCCTCGCCCCCGCCTACCGGAACCGCTGGCCGGCGCTGGCCGCGGCCCTCTGGTGGCCCGCCCTCGGCGACGGCGCCTGCGCGCTGATCGGCACGGGCTGCGGCGACCTTCCGGGGGCGCCCGCGTCCGGGCGGGCCGGCGGCGGAACCGGCGATCCCCTCCGGGCGGCCTCCTCGACTCCGGCGGACACGGCCGCCGGCGGCGGGCGGCGGGCGGCGTTGACGGTCGGGACCAGCGCCGCGGTCCGGGTCCTGGCCGGGGCGGCGGAGCGGGCGGCCCGGCCGCCGGCGCTGTTCGCCTACCTGCTCGACGCCGACCGGGTCGTCCTCGGGGCAGCCCGGTCCAACGCCGGCAACCTGGTCCCATGGCTGGCCGACGTCCTCCGCCTCGACGACGACCTCCGCCTCGACGACGACCTCGTGGCCCGGGTAGCAGACCGACCGCCGGGATGCCACGGCCTGCGCGCCGTCTCCGACCTGGCCGGTGAGCGCAGCCCGGACTGGCCGCTGGCCGCCTCGGGGTCCCTGACCGGCCTGCGCCCTGGCACGACAGCCCTGGACATCGCCCAGGCCTTCCTCGAAATGGCGGTGTGCGGGCTCGCCACCGCCGTCGACACCCTCGAGGCCGCCGTGCTGGCGGCTGGCGACCGGCCCCCTGGCGACGTGACGGCGGGCCGGCTGGTGCTGGTCGGATCGGGGCGGGCGCTGGCGTCGTCGGCCGCGTGGCGGCAGCTGGTCGCCGACGCCACCGGACGGCCGCTGATCCCGTCCCGGGTGGAGGAGGCCTCGGGCCGCGGCGCAGCGGTGGTGGCCCTCGAGGGGCTCGGCTGGCTCGATGCCCACCCGGACGACGACCTCGACGGCGACCCGGTCCTGCCCGACGCCGGGCGCGCCGAAGCCTTCGCCCGCCTTGGTGCCTGAGCCGCCGAGCCCTTGCCCCTGTCGGCGTGGGCCAGCGAATTCAGGACAACGGACGGGAACCGCGCTGCGCGTACAGGACAAAGGGCCCGGAACGGCGCGGGCGCCGGTTCGCCGGGTGTGGTCGCGGGCACGATGAGGTCATGGGCGGGCGACCATCGGGTGGTGACGACCTCTGCCGAGTCGACGACGACGATCTTGTCGGCGCACGCCTGCTCGACGCCGAAGCCGGCGCGGTGGCGGCGGAGTGGCGGGAGCTCTGCCGATGGGATCCCGAGCTGGCCCCCGACACGGTGCCGCCGGCCGTCGAGCCGCTGATCACCGCCGTCGCCGGGGCCCTGCGCCGGCCTCAGCCGCTGGCCTGGGGGGCCGACGAGGAAGTGGCCGAGGCCGTCGAGACCTTCACCGACCGGGCCGGCCCGGCCGCCATCGAAGAGCTGGTGTGCCTGCGGGAGGCCCTCAGCCGGCGCCTTCGGGGTCGGGTCCCCCCGGACGAGGTCGAGGAGACCTGGGCCCGGCTCCAGATGACGATCGACCGGGCGATGGCCTGCGCCGCCCGCCGCGCCTTCTCCCAGCTGGAACGGGCCGCCTGCTTCGACGCTCTGACCGGCGTGATGAACCGTCGGCAGTTCGACGCCGACGTCAGCCGCGAGCTGGGGCGGGTCACCCGTCACGGCGGCCGGTTCAGCCTGGTGATGCTCGATCTCGACGGCCTGAAGACCGTCAACGACACACTGGGCCACAACGCCGGCGACGCCCGCCTCCAGGCGCTGGGCGCCGCCCTCCGAACGACGACCCGCCGGGAGGACACCGCCTACCGGCTCGGCGGCGACGAGTTCGCCGTCCTGCTGCCGGGGGCATCCCCCGACCAGGCCCGCCCGGGCATGGCCCGCGTCTGCGAGGCGGCCGTCCCCACCCGTTTCACCTTCGGCGTCGCCGCCTGCCCGGACGATGGCACCACTATCGCAGCCCTGGTCGGCGCGGCCGACGCCCGCCTCTACCACCGCCGCGCCCGGACCCCCCGCCCCTCCGCCTGACGCCGCCGCACCCGCTTGCGCCGCACGGCAGCCCGCATCCGCCGCACCGCACCGCAGGCCGCATCCCAACCCGTTTGCACGGCACCGCAGGCGGCATCGGTTGCGCTGCATCGCAGGCCACGTCCGCCGCGCCGCACCGCAGCCGCGTCCCGCCGCGCCGCACCGCAGCCGCGTCCCGCCGCGCCGCACCGCAGGCCGCGTCCGCCGCGCCGCGCCGCAGCCGCGTCCGCCGCGCCGCCACCGCACACCGCAACAGGTTGCTCCTCGACCGGTATCGACGG
>JAUZEX010000449.1 GCA_030838815.1 Actinomycetota bacterium | reverse complement strand
CCGACGGCGGCATCTTCGCCTTCGGCGACGCCAAGTTCGCCGGGGCGACCCAATCGCTCAACAAGCCGATCGTCGCCATGACGCCGACGCCGTCGGGACTCGGCTACTGGATGGTGGCCTCCGACGGCGGGATCTTCGCCTTCGGCGACGCCCCCTTCGTCGGCTCCGCCGGGTCGGTTCCCCTGACCAGGCCGATCGTCTCGATGGCGTCCACGCCGTTGGGCCGAGGCTACTGGCTGGTGGCCTCCGACGGCGGCGTGTTCGGCTATGGCGACGCCAAGTTCTACGGGGCGCTCAGCAAGCTGACGCTGAGCAAGCCGATCGTGAGCATCGTGGCCACCCCGTCGGGGCGGGGCTACTGGCTGCTGGCCTCCGACGGCGGGATCTTCGCCTTCGGCGATGCGAAGTTCTTCGGCTCCACCGGCGATCTGGTGCTGAACAAGCCCATCGTGGCCATGGCCCCGACGAAGACCGGCAAGGGCTACTGGCTGGTGGGCACGGACGGCGGCATCTTCGCCTACGGCGACGCCACCTTCTACGGCTCGACGGGCGCCATCCCGCTCAACAAGCCGATCGTCGGGATGACCACGACACCCTTCGGCAAGGGTTACTGGATGGTGGCCTCCGACGGCGGGATCTTCTCCTTCGGCGACGCCCAGTTCCTCGGCTCGACCGGCAGCGTCCCGCTCAACAAGCCGATCGTCGGGCTCGCCCGCCGCTAACCACGACCGCGGGTCCCGGAAAAGCTCTCTTTCGGGACCGATGATCAACGGCTCGCCTGCGGACGGGGGCCGGGCGCGACCGCCTCGCGCCCGTAGGACCGGGCGGGCCGGACTAGCCGGGCTGGCCGTAGAAGATCCGCTCGACGACGGCTCGGGCCCGGCGGGTCAGGCGGCGGTAGTCGTCGCGGAGGTGGGTGACGGGGCGGTGCGTGTAGCCCATCAGCCGGGCGAGGCGCTCCGCCTCGGCGCCGTCGGTGGGCAGCGAGTCGCCCGGGGCGCCGGTCAGCAGGTAGCGGAGGTTGCGGGCCCGTTCGCAGAACCGGTAGGCGAGTTCGAGGGCCTCGGCGTCGGCGGGGTCGAGGTGGCCCCGCTCGACCAGGCGGGCCAGCCCGTCCACCGTCGAGGACGTCCGAATCTCGGGATCGGTGGCGCCGTGGATCAACTGGAGAAGCTGCACCGTCCATTCCACGTCCGACAGTGAGCCCCGGCCCAGCTTGAGGTGGAACTGCGGGTCCTCCCCGGGCGGGATCCGCTCCCGCTCGATGCGGGCCTTCATGCGGCGGACCTCCCGGATCGCCTCGGGCGGGAACGGCTCGCGGTACACGAACGGTTCCACCATGGTGCAGAAGCGTTCGGCCAGTGTCTGGTCGCCGGCCACCGGGCGGGCCTTGAGCAGCGACTGGAACTCCCAGGTGTGGGCCCATTTTTCGTAGTAGGTGCGGTAGCCGTCCAAGGACCGGGCCAGCGGTCCCTGCTTCCCCTCGGGGCGGAGGTTGGCGTCGATGCGGAAGGTCTGCCCCTCGGCAGTGGTCGCTCCGATGCCGGAGATGATCCGGGTGGCGGTCCTCTCAGCCGTGTCGAAGTCCGCCGCCCCCGACCCGTCGTAGACGAAGAGGACGTCGATGTCCGAGGCGTAGGACAGCTCTTTCCCGCCGAGGCGCCCGACCCCGATGACGGCGAACGGCACGGTCGGGGCCAGGTCCCGCAGCGTCGCCTCGACGCAGGCATCGGCCAGGTTGGCCAGGTCGGCGGCGATGACCTCCACCGGGGCGAAGCCCAGGAGGTCCCGGGAAGCGATCCGCAGCAGCTCCCGGCGCTTGAAGCGGCGCACGCCCTCCTGGCGCTCGACGGTGCCCGTCCGCCAGGCCAGCGTGCCGAGCGCCTCCTCGACCAGCTCCTCCCGGCTCTTGCTCCGGGCCAGGAACTCGTTGTCGGCCAGGAAGGGGACGAACTCCGGGTGGCGGCGCAGAGCGTCGCCCACCAGCCGGCTCGAACCGAGCAGCCGGCAGACCCGCTCGGCAGCGCCGGGTGCCTCCCGGAAGGCCACGGACAGCGCGCCGGACCGGGCCCGGCCCTCGGCCAGCCGGCGCAGCTGTAACAGGCCCATGTCGGGGTCGGGCGTCTCGGACAGCCATTCCAGCAGCAGGGGGAAGAGCTGGGTCATGAGCTGGGAGCGCCGGGACAGGCCCGTCGTGAGCTCGGCCAGCGCCGCCCGGGTGTGGGCCACGTCGAGGAAGCCGAAGGCGGCCAACCGGTCCTCGACCGCCTGCGGGGACAGCGGGCCGGTGCCGGCGATCGCTTCCAGCAGCGGGCGGAAGAACAGCTTCTCGTGGATGGAGCGGACCTGGCTCTGGTGGCGTCGATGGGTCGCTTCGAACCGGGCCAGGGCGGTGGAGGACCCCTCGTCGCGGTAGCCGAGCACCCGGGCCAGGTGGGTGCGGCCGGCGGTATCGGACGGCAGGGAGTGGACCTGCCCCTCCTCGGCCAGCTGCAACCGGTGCTCGACGGTCCGGAGGAAACGGTAGGCGGCGTCGAGGGTGCGGACCTGGGTGATGTCGACGTACCCTGCCTGGCCGAGCTCCTCGAGGGCTTCGAGCGTGTTGGGGGACCGGATGCCGGGGTCGTGGCGGCCGTGGACGAGCTGGAGCAGCTGCACGGCGAACTCGATGTCGCGTAAGCCGCCCCGGCCCCGCTTGATCTCCCGCTCGGTGAGCCCCCGCTTCGAGACCTCCTCCTCGGCCCGGGCCTTCATCATCCGGATCTCCCGGATGGCGTCGGGATCGAGCCGTTCCGGCCACACGTGCGGATGTGCTGCCTCCAGGAAGGCTCGACCGAGCTCGGCGTCGCCGGCTACCGGCCGGGCCTTGATGAGCGCCTGGTACTCCCACGTCGAGGCCCACTTGTCCCAGTAGGCCCGGTAGGCCTCGAGGCTCCGGGACAGGGGGCCGGCCCGGCCCTCGGGCCGGAGGTTGGCGTCGGTGCGGAACACGATGCCGTAGGGGGTCGGCTGGGCCATCGTCGTGAGCAGGGCCCGGGCGACCCGTTCGGCCGGCCGGCTGCTCCCTTCGTGGACGAAGAGGACGTCGACGTCGCTGGAGTAGTTGAGCTCCCGGCCGCCGAGCTTCCCCATCCCGATGACGGCGACACGGAGGCCCCCGCCGCCGGCCCGGGCCTCGGCCACACCCAGCGCGGCCTGGAGGCAGCCTTCGGCCAGTGCCGCCAGCTCCCGGCCGACGGCGGGCAGTTCGGCCAGCCCGAGGAGATCCCGCACGGCGATGCGGAGAAGCTGTCGGCGCTTCCAGCGCCGCAGTCCCCGGCCGGGGTCCTCGCCGTCGTCCTCCACGGCCTGGCGGGCCCAGGCGCGGTAGCGGTCCTGGGGGTACTCGGCCGCCAATCCCTCGGGGTCGTCGAGGGGGGCGAGGAGGCCGACGTCGGCGATGACGGCCTCGGACAACGACCGGGAGGCGTCGCTCAGCGCCACCAGCGCCGAGGTGAAGAGCCGGTCGGAGGTCAGCCGGTCGGCGAGGTCGGGATGGGTGTCGAGCAACCGGGTCAGGTAGAGCCGGGCCTGACCGGGCTCGGCGGCCCGATCGATGACCTCGGCCACCTCCGGCACCTTGAGGACGCACGCCATCGCCCGGAGTGTCCCACGGGGCAGGCCCGTCCGAATGAAGGCCGTAATCTCAAGGTTCATGGCCCGCCTGCGAGTCGCCGCCGCCCAGATCAACTCGACCGTCGGGGACCTGGCCGGCAACGTCGAACGCATAGTGGCCGCCATCGACGCCGCCGAGTCGGCCGGCGCCGATCTCGTCGCCCTCCCCGAACTGGCCGTCACCGGCTATCCGCCGGAGGACCTCCTGTTGCGGCCGGCGTTCGTGGCCGAGGCCCAACAGGCAATGGAGAAGATCGCCGCCCGTACCAGCCAGACGGTGGCCGTCGTGGGCTTCCCGCGGGCCGAGCGCGATCTCTTCAACGCCGCCGCCGTGTGCGCCAACGGTGCCGTGCGGGGGATCTACCGGAAGTGGCTCCTGCCCAACTACGGCGTCTTCGACGAGGCCCGGTACTTCACGCCCAGCGACGACCCCGGCTCGCTGTTCGTCGTCAACGGCGTGCGGGTGGCGGTCTCGATCTGCGAGGACGTATGGAGCCCCACCGGACCGATCGCCGCCCAGGCGGCGGGCGGAGCCGAGCTGGCCGTCAACATCAACGCTTCCCCCTACTACGCCGGTCGCATCGCCGAGCGGGAGACCATGGTGGCCACCCGGGCGGCGGACCATTCCGTCCCGATCCTGTACGTCAACATGGTCGGCGGGCAGGACGAACTCGTCTTCGACGGCGGGTCGGCGGTCTACGACGAGTCCGGCCACCTGCTGGCCCGGGCCCGGCAGTTCGAGGAGGACCTCCTCGTCGTCGATCTCGACGTCCGCCCCACCTTCCGCAAGCGGCTCCTCGACCCCCGGGGCCGGCCCAGTCGCCCCCCGCTCCCCGAGGTGCACATCTCCGAGGCCCGGCCGCCGGCCGACCCCGCCCGCCCGGCCCGCTGCGAGCCGCCGCTCTCCCCGGAGGCCGAGGTGTGGTCGGCGCTGTGCGTCGGCACCGGGGACTACGTGACCAAGAACCGGTTCGCCGACGTGGTCATCGGCCTGTCGGGGGGGATCGACTCCTCGGTGGTGGCCGCGGTGGCTGTCGACGCCCTTGGCGCCGAACACGTGACCGGGGTCCTCATGCCGTCCCGGTTCTCCAGCGACCACAGCCTCTCCGACGCCGAGGCCCTGGCGGCCAACCTCGGGATCCGGGCCATGACCATTCCCATCGAAGACGTGCACCGCAGCTTCCTCGAGCTCCTGGCCGAGCCCTTCGCCGGGACGCGGCCGGGCCTGGCCGAGGAGAATCTCCAGGCCCGGATCCGGGGCACGATCCTCATGAGCCTGTCCAACAAGTTCGATTGGATGGTGCTGACCACCGGCAACAAGAGCGAGATGGCCACCGGCTACTCGACCCTCTACGGCGACATGGCCGGCGGCTTCGCCCCCTTGAAGGACGTCGAGAAGACCCTCGTCTACCGCCTGGCCCGGTGGCGCAACCGGGACGGGATCGTGATCCCGGAGCACGTCCTCGAGAAACCGCCGTCGGCCGAGCTGGCCCCCGGCCAGATCGACGCCGACTCGCTTCCGCCCTACGACGTGCTCGACCCGATCCTGGAGGGTTACGTTGAAGGTGACCGGTCGGTAACCGAGCTCGAAGCGGCCGGGTTCGACCCGGCGACGGTGCGGCGGGTGGCCCGGCTGGTCGACCGGAGCGAATACAAGCGACGCCAGGCCCCACCCGGGGTCCGGGTGTCGCCCAAGGCCTTCGGCAAGGATCGCCGGTTGCCGATCACCAACGGATGGACGGGCTGATGATCAAGCGGGAACAGGCTTCCAACCGCGTCACCGTCGTGCAGTTCGACCACGGGCGGGTCAGCGCCCTCGACCTCGAGTTCCTGCTCGCCCTGCGGGCGGAACTGGCCGACCTGGCTGGCGGCGGCTCGGCTCTCGTACTCACCGGGACGGGGTCCGCCTTCTCGGCCGGCGTCGACCTCTTCCGGATCCTCGACGGCGGCGCCGACTACGTGGCCCAGTTCATCCCGGCCCTCGTCGGCGTCTTCGACGACATGTTCGGGTACCGGCGCCCGGTCGTGGCGGCCATCAACGGCCACGCCATCGCGGGGGGCTGCGTGCTGGCCGCCTGCGCCGACCACCGCATCATGGCCGAGGGCCGGGGCCGCATCGGGGTCCCCGAGCAGCTGGTCGGTGTGGCCTTCCCGGCCATCGCCCTGGCTGCGCTCCGCTACGCCACGGGCGACGTCGGCGTCGCCGACCTCGTCAACTCCGGCGGGACCCACCTGCCCGACGAGGCACAGCGGCGGGGCCTCGTCGACGAGGTCGTCCCAGAGGCGGAGCTCATCGACCGCGCCATGGCCAAGGCGGAGCAGCTGGCCGCCATCCCGCCCGCCACGTTCGTCCACACGAAGCGGTCGCTGCGGGACCGCTACTGGACGGAGGTCGAGTCGACCGGCCGCCAGCGCGACGCCGAGATGCTCGAGGTCTGGAAGTCGCCGGCGACGATGTCGGCCATCTCCGACTACGTGCAGAAGACCCTCGGGAAATCCTGATGGCGGACCCGTCCGCCCCCCGCTCCCCATTCGCCCCCTGGGACCGGCGCGAGCTGCCCGGGTTGTTCACGGTGGAGGAGTCGGCCCGCCGGGTCGGCCACTACGCCTGGATCGAGATGCGCCTCTTCGAAGCCCTGGGCGGGTGGGTGGCGACGGTCCCGGAGCTCGACGTCAAGACAACGCTCGGCCGGCACTGCTACCACCACGCCTGGCACGCCGAACTGTGGCACAAGCGCCTGCCCGAGTTGCGGGAGATGCGCCCCGACCGGCTGATCCGGGCCCCCAACGCCCCTCTCGAGGCGTTCGTCGCCGCCCTCACCGAGCCGGAGGCCGCCGACCTGACGATCGAGAAGCTGGTCGGCGTCTACCGGGTGCTGCTGCCCCGCAAGATCGCCGCCTACACGTACCACCTCGCCGCCACCAGCCGCATCACCGATGCCCCGACGATCCGTTCCCTCGGGTTCATCCTCGACGACGAGAAGACCGACTGGCAGGAGGGGGAGATGCTGTTGCAGGCGCTGATCGAGACCGACGAAGAGGTGGCCCGGGCCGCCCGGCGGCAGTCGGAGCTCGAGGTTCTGATCACACGGGCAGGCGGCATCGCCGGCCCCGGTAGCCTCGGGCCGAGTTCGACGTCATCGGGCCCGACGTCATCGGGCCCGACGTCACAGACTGTGGGGGCCGCATCGTGAGGAAGAGCTTCCCCGCCGAGGACCTCGCCCGTGACGGTCGCTTCCGCCGGGCCCGGACGGAGGACCGGTTCGAGGATCCCCGCAACGAGTTCCTCCCGCCCGGCCGGCGGGCCGGCAAGCTCACCCCTGACCGGTCCGACGCCGCCCACGCCGCCCGCCAACTCATGCACGGCATCTTCGTCGGCGAGATCCAGGCGCTGGAAGGTGCCGGCCGCACGGTGTGGGACTTCGACGACGACGAGGCTCCCTTCGCTTTCAAGCTCGACATGGCCCGGCAGTGCTGGGACGAGGCCCGCCACACCGAGATGTCGGTGAAGCTGGGCGAGTGGATGGGCACCGAAATCGGTGAGTTCGCCGAGACCGCCTTCCTGTACCAGGCGGCGTGCAACCCCGACCCCGTCCTCCGGCTGACCGGGGTCAACCGGGCGCTCGAGGGGCTGGCCATTGACGTCTTCAACACCATGCGGGAGTTCGGCGAAGCCTGCGGCGACCCGGTCCTGTCCTTCTGCGAGGACTGGATGCTGGCCGACGAGGTGACCCACGTGAAGATGGGTTCCGACTGGCTGCGCCGGCTGACGGAGAACGATCCCGAGCGGCGGGAGCGGGCCCTCGAGTTCCAGCGGGTGGTCGACAAGCTGTTCAGCTTCCGGGGGTTCCGGGGCGAGGCCGACGACAGCCCGATCCAGTTGGCCCGGACGTTCCGGCGGATGGCCGGGTTCGGCGACACGGAGATCGACACGATCGCCGCCGACGCGGAGGCCGGCTCCGACCAGGAAGAGTGGCGGGCGCCGGTCGGATGATCGTCACGGTCGACCCGCCGGCCTTCTCCCTCGTGGACTTCGACGCCGGGCGGATCGCGGCGCTGGCGGCCGAGGTGGCCTCGCTCGTCGGGCTGCCCGACGACGTCGTGGTCGGCATCGACGTCGACGAGAAGAATCCGTTCGGCAAGGCCTGGGCCCTGGTGGAGGGCCGGTCAGTGACGCTGTCCGTGGAGGGCGGCGCGTTCGAGGACCCACAACGCCTCCGGCAGTTCTCGGAGGCGGCCACCCGGCTGGTGCTCGGCCGGCTGCTGTTCCGGGTCGCCGATCGACTCGATCCGGCTTTCGGCGACCCCCCCGCCGACGTCGATCTCACCAAGCCCGAACACGCCGCCTGGGACGCCTACTCGCTCGGCCGCTACGCCCGGCAGGCCGGCGTCGACGCCGGGCGGGACCGCCGCCGTTACGCCTTCCGGATCCGCCACGGTTTCGATGACTTCGCCGATCGGGCCTTCGACCAGCTGTGGGACGGCTCCGACCTGACCTGGGCTGACGTCAGGAGAATCTGCTCCCTCTAAATGAGGTCGTGGGCGCTGATCGCCTCGAACAACCCGAGGTCGGGTGGACCGGCCAGCAGAGGAAGGGCGGCGGCGGCCATCTCCTCGGTCACCGGTGCCGCCAGATGCTCCCGCTGATGGTCGGGGGTCTCCCACTTCTCGTAGATGAGGAATCGGCCCGGGGTGGTGAGGGAGACGACGAGGTCGATG
Source organism: Actinomycetota bacterium (assembly GCA_030838815.1). GTDB lineage: Bacteria > Actinomycetota > Acidimicrobiia > IMCC26256 > BP-133 > BP-133. The sequence goes on along the minus strand of JAUZEX010000449.1, from coordinate 1,514 downwards.
TTGCGACAGCCCGGGCCCGTCCGGCTCACCACGACATAGTGGGCCAGCACGGCGCCGAGGGCCGCTTCGGCGCCGGGCCGGGCGTCGAACGTCCCGACGACCACTGCCAGTGTGACTTCACTCACTGAGGGTGCGAAACCGTGGTTGACATGATCCTGTAACGCCGTTCTGTGGGCCTGAGGGCAGGAGATGTCCGGATTGTGCCGAAATTGCGACTAGATCGACAGCACTGTCGTATTTCGGCCGGAGCCCTGTCAGGGGGAGGCGGGGTCACCGGGGTCGCGGCGGGGACGGATCGCAAATGAATTCGGCGGAACGAACCGGGAGTCTTGACCGGCCCGGTATCGTATTGATCAAGGTGGTGTTGGATGCTGGGTGGCAATGCCAAGCCCACGCGCGCTCCACGCGAAACCCGGAAAAGGACATCCGTGGCCAAGGAACGGGTCGAGCGGGACGAGGAAGATCTCGTCCGGCTCTATCTCACTGATATTGGACAGTATCCTCTGCTCACCAAGGATGACGAGGTTCGTCTCGCTCAGGCCATCGAGGGTGGCAATGCCGCCCGCTGTGAGCTCGAGAAGGGCAGCAGTATCTCGGCCAGCAAGAAGCGGGAGCTGCGTCGTTCTGTCACTGAGGGTGAACAGGCGCAGCGCACGTTCGTGCAGTCGAACCTGCGCCTCGTCGTCTCGATCGCCAAGAAATATCAGGCCTCGGGCCTGCCGCTCCTCGACCTGATCCAGGAGGGCAACCTCGGGCTCATGCACGCCGTCGAGAAGTTCGACTGGCGGAAGGGTTTCAAGTTCTCGACGTACGCCACGTGGTGGATCCGTCAGGCCATCACGCGGGGTATCGCCAACACCGGCCGTACGATCCGCCTCCCCGTCCACGCCGGCGACACGCTGGCGAGGCTCCAGAAGGCCCGCGCCCGCCTCGAGCTCAAGCTCGGGCGGCCGGCCACGCTCTCGGAGTTGGCCGTCGAGGTCGACATGCCGGAGGACAAGGTCACCGAGGCGCTGCGGTTCGCCGCCGAGCCGCTGTCACTGTCGGAGCCTCTCCGGGAAGACGGCGACGCCGAGCTGGGCGACATCGTGGAAGACCGATCGGCCGAGTCGCCCTTCGAGGTGGCGGCCACGGCGCTGCTGCCGGCCGAGATCGAGAAGCTCCTGGCTCCGCTCGACGAGCGGGAGCGGCAGATCCTCGCTCTCCGCTTCGGGCTGGACCGGGGCGAGCCCCGGACCCTCGAAGAGGTCGGTGAGTACTTCAACCTCACCCGGGAACGGATCCGCCAGATCGAGGCCCGGGCGATGTCGAAGCTGCGTCACCCGTCGTCCGACACCGGCGCCAGGGACCTGCTCGCCGTCTAGCCTTCAAACATCTGTGCGAACTGGCCGCCTACGGGCGGTCTTTTCGCGTGACGGGCACTCGCGATGCGGTCACCGGACACGGCCGGCGGAGCGAAGCGACGCCAAGGAGGAGCCCGGCGGAGCCGGGCGGGGTCGGCGGAGCCGACCAGG
>JAUZEX010000447.1 GCA_030838815.1 Actinomycetota bacterium | reverse complement strand
CCCCGTAGAAGCCCGAGCGGAGCGAGGGCCTTCTACGCCGGCAAAGCCCGAGCGCAGCGAGGAACAGCTTCGCCGGAACAAAAGGACGGGCGCCGCAGGCGCCGCCGAGCCGTTCGGGGGCACTCGGGGGGCGGAGCCCCCCGAGTTAACGCCCGTTCTTGGCCAGGACGGCGGCCAGGGACTCGGCGGGGGCCCAGCCGAAGGCGATCAGGGTGTCGCCCTTGGTGGGGTCGACCGGCGCCAGCAGCTCCTGGACCTCGGGCTCCGGCTCGTCCCCGGGAAGGTCGATGTCGAGTTTCGGCTCCGGCGTCCCGTCACCCGCCGACCGGAAAGCCCGGTCGTCGTAGCGGGCGTCGCAGCCGAAGCGCTTGGCCAGGCGACGACCCCAGGCCCGGTCCTCCCCGCTGGCCCGGTACCCGGGCCGGGGGACGGGCTCCTGGAGGCGGCCGAAGAGCCGGTACAGCGACGGGTGGGCGATACGGCCGGCGACCAGCACGTCCTCGTCGGGGAACGAGATGGCGGCTCGCCGGTACAGCTCCGTGGTCATGGCCTCGAGTAGGGGGCCGGCCTCACCGTTGGCGTCGGTGGCGCCGAGGCCCCACAGCACGCAGGGGGTGCCGCCGATCCGTTCGAGGGATCCGAACAGAAAGCCGTGAACCTCGTCGTCGCGCACGACCATGGTCACGCGGCTGAAGCGCTCGACCTGGTCATCGATGGTGGTCTCGGGGAGAGGGCTCCCAGCCTTGCGGAGAACCTGCGACAGTTCGTCCAACTCAGCGGGCTTGAGGGAAGCCGAATCGCGGATATCGACGTCCATGGCCGCCCATTGTGTCGCGACGGGCGCCTCCCATGAAAGTCGTAGCGATATCTAGAAGACGGAGTCGGCGCCCAAAAGGACCCGGAGCTCGGCGTGGAGGGCGTTTCCGCCGTCGACGCAGAAGCCCGCACCGAGGCGCAGAACGGTGGTGCGGCGCCCGTCCTCCACGTGGAGCATGACCCCCGAGTCGCCCGGGTGGGCCTCGAGAATCCGCTTGATCTCGGCCACCAGGGTCTCGGTCAGCCGGGAGGCGGGGATCCGCAGCCGGACGGGCGGGCCCTCCCCCATCACCAGCTCCGGTCGCTTGACCTCCATGACGATGAACTTCGCCTGGTCGTCACGGCGGTCGATGCGGCCCTTCACCGCCACGACACTGTCTTCCTCGAGGAGGTGGCCGAAGTCGGCCATCGTGCGGGGGAAGACGAAGACCTCCATGGCCGCCTCGAGATCCTCGAGCACGAAAGTGGCCATGAGGTCGCCCCGCTTGGTGTAGCGGCGGTTGAGGGCCGTCACCACGCCGCCCAGCGTCGTCGGGGCGCCGTCGTTCAGTTCCTTGGCCTCGGTCAGCGTCGACTCGATGTGCTTGGCCAGGGCCGCCTGGGCCCCCATCAGCGGGTGGTCGGAGACGTAGAGGCCCAACATCTCCTTCTCGTAGGCGAGGCGCTGCATCTTGTCGAACTCGGCGTCAGGGATGTCGACCCGGTCGATCTCGGTCGGCCCCTCGCCGGCGGTCGCCTCGCCGAAGAGGCTCATGATCCCGGCCTCGGCCTCCCGGCGGCGGGCCATGGCGTTGTCGGCGATGCGCTCGAAGACCATGAGCAGGCCCTTGCGGGGGTGGCCGAGGGAGTCGAAGGCGCCGGCCTTGATCAGCGACTCCAGGGCCCGCTTGTTGAGCACCATCGGGTTGACCCGGTTGCAGAAGTCGAAGAAGGAGGTGAAGGGCCCCCCGGCCTCCCGCTCGGCGACGATGTGCGACACGAGGCCCTCGCCGACGTTGCGGATGGCCGACATGCCGAAGGGGATCGACCCGTCCTTTCCGACGAAGTCGCTCTCGGCCACGTTCACGTCGGGCACGAGGACGGGGATGCCGAGCACCCGGCACTCGTTCTGGTAGACGGCCGTCTTGTCCTTGTCGTCCTTGACGGAGGTGAGAAGGGCGGCGAGGTACTCGACCGGGTGGTGGGCCTTCAGGTAGGCGGTCTGGTACGACACGAAGCCGTAGCCGAACGAGTGGCTCTTGTTGAACGAGTAGTCGGCGAAGGGCTCGATGACGTCGAACATCTGCTCGCCGAAGGCGGCGCCGTAACCCATCGAGTCGCAGCCGGCCACGAACTTCGACCGTTCCTTGGCGATGAGCTCCCGGTTCTTCTTGCCGGTGGCCTTCCGCAGGTTGTCGGCCTCGGCCAGGGAGTAGCCGGCCATCCGCTGGGCGACCTGCATCATCTGCTCCTGGTAGATCATCAGCCCGTAGGTCGGGGCGAGGATCTCCTCCAGGTCGGCGTGGTAGTAGACGACCGGCTTGCGGCCGTTCTTCCGGTCGGCGTAGTCGGTGTGCATGTTGGCGCCCATCGGACCCGGGCGGTACAGCGCCACGAGGGCGGCGATGTCCTCGAAGCTGGTCGGCGCCAACGCCCGCATGAGGGAGCGCATCGGGCCGCCCTCGAGCTGGAACACCCCGATGGAGAGGCCCTTCCGGAGCATCTCGAAGGTCGGCTCGTCGTCGAGGGGGACGTTGTCGATGTCGAGCTTCAGCCCGTTGAAGGCTTCGATGAGCTCCAGGGTGCGGTCGATGACCGACAGGTTCCGCAGCCCCAGGAAGTCCATCTTGAGGAGCCCGAGGTCCTCCACGCCGTGCATCTCGTACTGCGTGACGATGGGGGCGTCCTCCAGCCGGCCGCCGGGCTCCGGCTTGCGCTGGATGGGGAGGTACTCGGTCAGCGGGTCGCGGGTGATGACGACGGCCGCGGCGTGGATGCCGTCCTGGCGGCGCAGCCCCTCCAACCCCAGTGCCACGTCGCAGACCCGCTTCACGTCGGGGTCGGCCTCGTAGAGGTCGCGCAGCTCGCCGGCCATCTTGTAGCCGTCCTCGAACTTGTCTTTCTTGTCGAAGCAGGCGTGGAGCGGCGTGTCGCGGCCCATGATGAGCGGCGGCATGAGCTTGGCCACCTTGTCGCCGACGGCGTACGGGTAGCCGAGCACCCTCGCCGCGTCGCGCACGGCGGCCCGGGCCTTGATGGTCGAGAAGGTGACGATCTGGGCCACGTGATCGGCGCCGTAGCGCTCGGCGGCGTAGCGGATCATCTCCGAGCGGTAGCGCTCGTCGAAGTCCATGTCGATGTCGGGCATCTGCTTGCGGCCGGGGTTGAGGAACCGCTCGAAGATGAGGCCGTAGCGGATCGGGTCGAGGTCGACGATCTTCAGGCAGTAGGCCACGCAGCAGCCGGCCGCCGATCCCCGGCCCGGGCCGACCCGGATGTGGCAGTCCCGGGCGTGCTTGATGAGGTCCCACACCACGAGGAAGTAGGCCGAGAATCCCATCTCGGAGATGACGCCGAGCTCGTAGTCGATCCTCGACTGCACCTCGTCGGGCAGCACGTCGCCGTAGCGGTCGCGGGCGCCGTCCATGGTCAGCTTGCGGAGGTACTCGTCCTCGCTCAGCCCGGGCGGACAGGGGAAGTTCGGCAGCGCCACCTTGCCGAACTCGATGTCGACGTTGGCCCGCTCGGCGATCCACAGCGTGTTGTCGCACGCCTCCGGGACTTCGGAGAACAGCGACCGCATCTCGGCCGAGGACTTCAGGTAGAACTCCTCGGCGTCGAACTTGAACCGCTTCGGGTCGTCGCGCGTCGCCCCCGTCTGCACGCACAGCAGCGCGTCGTGCGACTCGGCGTCGTGCTTGTGGACGTAGTGGCTGTCGTTGGTGGCCAGCAGCGGCGCCCCGATCCGCCTGGCGATCTCGATCAGCTGGGGGTTGGTCTGGTGCTGCTCGGGGAGCCCGTGGTCCTGCAGCTCGACGAGGAAGTTGTCCTTCCCGAGGATCTCCTGGAAGCGTGCCGCGGCCTCGGTGGCGCCCTCCACGTCACCCTGGAGGAGGCGCTGGCAGACCAGGCCGCCGAGGCAGCCGCTGGTGGCGATGAGGCCCTCGCGGTGCTGCTCGAGGAGCTCGAAGTCGAGCCGGGGCTTGTAGAAGAACCCCTCGAGGTAGGCGGCGGAGGAGACCTTGATGAGGTTCTGGTAGCCCTTGGTCGTCTCCGACAGCAGCGTCAGGTGGAAGATCTCGTGCTCGGCCCGGCGGGGCCGGTCGTGGCGGGAGCCGGCCACGAAGTAGCCCTCCATGCCGATGACCGGCCGGATGCCCGCCTTCTTGGCCGCGGCGTAGAAGTCGAGGACGCCGTACATGTTCCCGTGGTCGGTGATGCCGATGGCGGGCTGGCCGTCGGCGGCGGCGGCGGCCATGACGTCGCCGATCCGGGCCGCGCCGTCGAGCATCGAGAACTCGGTGTGGAGATGGAGATGGACGAAGGAGTCGCTCAACCGGGCCCCGGGGGTTGTCCACAGCCTGTGGATGAGGTTGTGGAGAATGACACCGCTGTAGTTCCGCTGTCGGCAGAGTACGCGGCGGAGGCGGTGGGAGCAACCGCCCCGTGTGCTATCCCTCTGCGTCCATGGACATCGTGGAGCAGCTGATCCGTCGGGCCGAACGGCTGGGGGCATTCGGCGTCCCCGCCCCACCCCGCCTGGGCCTCGCCGTCGTCACCTGCATGGACGCCCGGATCGACCCCGTCCGCATCTTCGACCTGGCCCCGGGCGACGCCCACATCCTCCGCAATGCCGGCGGGGTCGTCACCGACGACGTCATCCGCTCGCTCATGTTCTCCCAGCGTCACCTCGGCACCCGGGCGGTCCTGCTGATCCACCACACCCGGTGTGGGCTCCAGGGCGTGGGGGAGGCCGAGGTCAAGGCCGAGATCGAGACGCAAACGGGCATCCGGCCGCCGTTCGCGCTGGAGGTCTTCACCGACCTCGACGGCGACGTGCGCCAGTCGATGGCCCGCGTTCGCCACAGTCCGTTCCTGCCCCACCGGGACCAGGTCCGGGGCTTCGTCCTCGACGTCGACGAAGGCAGCCTGCGGGAAATCGTGTGACGCCGATGTCCTACTGCCCGACCTGCGGGGCCTGCCTCCCGAACCGGCCGCCGGTGACGTGTCCGGCCTGTGGCACCGAGCACTGGCGCAACGCCAAACCCTGCGCCGGGGCGCTCGTCACCGACGGGGACGGGCGGCTGCTGCTCCTGCGGCGCAACACCGAGCCGTGGCGGGGCTGGTGGGACATCCCCGGCGGCTTCTGCGAGGCCGAGGAGCATCCGATGGCCTGCGCCACCCGGGAAGCCCGGGAGGAGACCGGCATCGCGGTCGCGGTCACCGGCTGGCTCGGCATGTGGCTCGACCACTACCCGAGCCGCCACGACCCCGACCACATCGTGACGCTCAACACCTACTACCACGCCGTGGCCGGAGAGGAGGTGGGCGCCCCCGATCCCCACGAGACCTCGGAGATCGCCTGGTTCGCCCCCGACGACGTGCCCGATGTCGCCTTCCCCCACGCCCGGGCCGTCATCGCCGCCTGGCGGGAGGCGGTGGCGGAGGGGCGGACGGTGACGCCCCTTCCCGACCGGCCGTGAACCGGCGCGGTTCGCTGGCTCAGCGGGAGATTGCCCCGCCCCGGGAGCGACGGACGAGGTAGACGGCGCCTGTGGCGACGAGGACGGAGCCGATGATCCCGGCCGAGGAGTTGAACAGGACCCGGAAGAGGATGCCGGCCACGAGTGAGGAGGCGACCCCGATGAGGATCGTCTCCCCGATGGACATCGGGTCGGG
>JAUZEX010000414.1 GCA_030838815.1 Actinomycetota bacterium | reverse complement strand
CGCTTGATGACGATCCGCCGGTCGTTGTGGACCGTCTGGATCAGCAGGTACGCGCCGTCGTGGGGAACGACGAACGGATCCTGACCGGGGAAGGGCTTGCGCTCTCGGAAGCTGTCAAGAATCACGGCTGGAGGCCGAGGGGCCGCAGGATGCGGTCGCTGCCGAGGCTCAGGAGCCAGCCGGTGGTGAGCAGGATCCACACCGTCAGGCTGGCGTGGGCGATCTTGATGTTGTCCTCGTCGCGCATGTAGTCCGTGATCGCCTTGACCCAGAACACGCTGCGGACGAGGCGACGGAGCGGCCGGTTGTGGATGTCGGTCGACATGGCGTCGACGCACCACACCACGAAGGCCATGGTGACTTCGGCCAGGACGACGAAGAACATCATCTTCTGGGCGCCCGTCCGGTCGTACTCCAGGGAGACGAGCCAGCCGATGGTGGTGAGCAACCAGACGATCGCCGCGAACCGGCCCAGCTTGGGGAAGTTCCGGTGGGTGAACCAGCGGCCGAGGGTCACCGGCCACAGGACGGCCCGGATCAGGCGCTCGGCCAAGCGGCGGGGAGGGCCATCGGGCAGGGAGTCGGCGCACAGCACGATGAAAGCCAAGGTCAACTCCACGAGAACCAAGGCAGCCATTGCGTACTCCGACCGAAGGCAGCGGTCCGCTGCGAACCATGCGGGTTTGTACCCATCTTGTTTCCGCAGGCAGGGGCCGTTTTCCTGCGGCTACCCAGGGGTTCGGCAGGGTCTCCCGGGATTATTCAGGAAGCCCCGGCAGCCTTGGGGTGTGTGGCCATGAATGCCCAGATCGACCCGGCCCACTGGTCGTTGAAGGAGGGGACGTGGCCGCCGCCCTCGATGGTCCACAGCGCGACACCGACCCCGCCCGGACAGCCGGTGTAGGCCTCCTCGACCGTCTCGTCGCCGGGCACGGTGCGCTCGAGGTCGAGCTTGCGGCCGGTGGCGGTCAGGGCGCCGCTGCACCCGTCCTTCTTGGCCCAGTCGCCGACCGTCTCGACCGCGCCGGGGTAGGCACCCTCGGGTGTGGAGCCGCCGTCGTAGTTGATCGTCGAGTCGTTGCGGCCGTGGACGTGGAGGACGGACACCGGCGATCCGGCGGCGCAGTGGCCCTGGTCCTTCCAGGTCATGCCGGCCAGCGTGACGATGGCCGCCACCCGCGACGCCCGGTCGCAGGCGTAGCGGTGGGCCATGAAGGCGCCGTTGGAGTGGCCGACGAGGAACACCCGGGCCGGGTCCACCGGGTACTTGGCCGAGATCTCGCCGATCACGGCATCGAGGTATGCGACGTCGTCGACGCCGGTGTGGAAGAAGTCGCAGCAGGCGTCGGTGGCGTTCCAGAACCGGTTCCCGAGCCTGTCGCGGGTGCCGTCGGGATAGGCCAGGAGGAAGCGCTCCTTGTCGGCCTCGGCGGCCAGGCCGAAGTAGGCGGCCTGGGTGGCGCCGTTGGACGTGTAGCCGTGGAGGAGCACGACGAGCGGGATCGCCTGCCCGCCGTCGTAGCCGGTGGGCACCTTGAGCCCGTAGGGCCGGGCGGCCGTGGGGCTCGCTTCGCTCCGGGGGACACCCCCGGATCCCCCGGCGGCGGCAGCCCCGGCCACCACCGGCCCGGCCGACGGGAAGGCGAACGCCCCCGCCACCAGGGCCAGGATCACGGACACGGACGCGAGCCATCGCCGCATGACGGTCATACCGGGAATGACGCCCAGGACGCCCGACGCATTCGGGGCCGAGGTCAGGTTTTTCTCACCCTGGCGCCAGTGTCGCCGGGCCCCGTTGTGCTTCACCCTCGAAGGGTGAGCCGACGGCGGACCCGGGTGGCGGTAGCGGCGGCGGTCATGGCCACGGCGGCCCTCGCCCTGGCGCCCGGCGCCCCCCCGCGGGCCGCCGGTCGCCGGCCGGCGGTCCTGGTCACGAGCCCGTCGGCCACCACTTCCACGGTTCCGGCGCCGGCCGTGCGATGGGCCGGGGCGGTCGAGCACCTCTTCTTCCACCCGTTGGTGATCCGCCCCGAGCTGGCCTTCACCCGCGATCGGCTAGCGCAGGGGTTTCGCAACTTCTTCCTCACCGCCGGCGAGTTCCGGGCCGTCCTCGCCCAGCTCGACCGCAACGGCTGGACCCTGGTCGACATCCACCGCGCCGTGGCCGGCGAGGTGCGGGTGCCGCCCGGGCGCCGCCCGTTTGTCCTGTCGGTCGACGACGTCAACTACTACGACTACTCCCGTACTCGGGGGCTGGGCTGGCGGCTGGTGCTCGACCCCGCCGGCGACGTCAAGGTCGAGAGCCGCGACGACCGCGGCGTCCGCCTGACCGACGACGACATCGTCCCCATCATCGACGAGTTCGTGTCCCGCCATCCGCAGTTCTCGGCCGACGGCGCCAAGGGCGTGCTGGCCGTGACGGCCTACCAGGGGCTCCTCGGCGAGCGCCTCGACGACCGCCGATCGCAGGACCGGGCCGGCAGCGTCGAACGAGCCACGGCCATGGCCCGCCGGCTGCAGGCCACCGGATGGGTCTTCGCCGACCACAGCTACGGCCACATCGACTTCGCCCGGGCCCCGCTCGCCGTCGCCCGGCGCGACATCGAGCGGTGGCAACGGGTGGCCGAGCCGATCGTCGGGCCCACCGACCTGTTCGTCTATCCGTTCGGAGCCGCCCCTCCCCCGTCGTCGCCGTTGGTCGCCATGCTCAGGGACCACGGCTACACCGTGATCTGCGACATCGACGTCGTGCCCCGATTCATCCGGGCCCAGGGCGTCGTCATCATGAGCCGGCGCCACATCGATGGCTTGGCCCTGCGCCAGGAGGCCCGGCCCCTGGCCCCGTTCTTCGACGTCGCCTCGGTGGAGGACCGGGCCGCCCGGAGCGCCGGATTGCCGAGAGCCGCAAGCGCCGGCCGCGTCGACCGTCGCCCGTGACCGACCGCACCAACCGGCGTTCCTTTTCCGCCGTATACCGGTCGATGAACGCCGGTTGGGCGGCCGCTACAGCGGCGTCCGCCGGAGCGTCCGGATGAGCTGGTGGTCGGCGGTGAAGAGGCGGCGCAGGGTCAGCTCGCCGCTGACGAGGGCGGCGAAGGCGTTCCCGCCGAGGAGCATGTACATGACCAACAGCTGCAACCGGATGGCGGCCACCGGCGACGCCCCGGCCAGGATCATGCCGGTCATGGCCCCGGGCAGCGACACGAGGCCGACGACCTTCGTCTGGTCGACCGTGGGCAGCATCCCCGTCCGCAGCGCCACCCGCTGCCACGGCAGGGCGGCCTGACGGGCGGGTTGGGCCAGGGCCAGGCGGGCCTCGACCTCCCGGCGGTTGAAGGCCAGGTCGTGGTGGAGGCGGCTCATGACCAGCGACGTCGTGTTCATGGCGCTGCTGATGATCATCGAGCCGAGGGGGATCACGACCCGGGGCGACATGGCGATGATGCGCAGGGCCAGCAGCACCCCGAGCGTGCCGAGAGCGGCGACCGAGATCGACGCCGCGGCGATGGGCCGGGCGCCGGGGACGCCGGCCGCCCGGGCCCCCGACGTGAGGACGGCGGTGCCGATCATCACGGCCAGGACCACAACCGTGAGCCCGCCATGATCCCGGAAGACGAAGTCGAGTATGTAGCCGACGGCCAGCAGCTGGACGAACGACCGGGCCGTGGCCACGGCCAGATCGGACTCCAGCCCGACCTGGCGCCACCGGGACACCCCCAGCGCCGCCACCACCAGCACCAGGGCGAGGGCGACGTCGCCGAAGCCGACCGGCCCGCCGAACCCCGACTCGGCGTTGGCCAGGATCATCGGCCGTCGCTCCGGGGACGGGGTTCGACGGCCACGACGTGGTCGGCGAGATCGGCGTGGGCGGGATCGTGCGTCACCATGACGATCGTCAGGCCGGAGTCGGCCAGATCCCGGACGAGGGCCACGATGCCGGCCTTGCTGGCCGTGTCGAGGGCGGAGGTCGGTTCGTCGAGGGCCAGGACCTCGGGGTGCAGCGCCAGCGAGCGGGCGAGGCAGAGGCGCTGCGCCTCCCCCACCGACAGGCGGTCGGCCTCCCGGGTGGCCAGGGCGGGGTCGAGCCCGACCCGGGCCAGGAGTGAGGCCGTGGTCTCGGACGGGCCCGCGCCGTCGACGGTCGGCTGCCTCGGCGGAGGCAGGTACAGCGCCCCGAGATTGTCGGCCACGGTGCCGGGGAACGTGACCGGCACCTGGCCGACCACCTGCACCCGGCGGCGCAGGTCGAGGACATCGTAGGAACGCACGTCCCGTCCGCCGAACAGGACCGCGCCGTCGTCGGGGTCGTCGAGCCGGTTCAGCAGCCGGAGCAGCGTCGTCTTCCCCGCCCCGGACGGACCGACGATCACCGTGAGCCGCCCCGCCGGCACGTCGGCCGAGAAGTCGGTCACGATGGGCCCGTCGTCGCCGTCGACGCGGACGTCCCGGTACTCGATCAGGGAGCTCATGGAAGGGCTCTAGCATGGCCGCCGTGATCGATCCCGACCTGCGCAAGGCCGAAGACGAGACTTGGCACGAGCTCCACGCCCTCATCGACTCCCTGCCACCGGGCTGTGTCGAGGAGCCCGGCTACTTCGAGGAGGGCTGGTCGACGAAGGACATGCTGGCCCACGTCGGCGCCTGGCTGGCCCAGGCGGGCGTGGCCCTGGAGCAGATCGGCGCCGGCACCTACCGGGCCGACGACATCGACGTCGACGCGCTCAACGGGCGCTACCTGGAGACGCTGCGGGAACTGCCCTTCGACGTCGTCCGGGCCCAGGCCGACGCCTCGCGCAGCCGGATGCTCATCGCCTCGGCCGGCGTGGCGGAACCCAACGACGACGCCAACTTCTGGATCCGCAAGGCCGGTCCCGACCACTACGCCGAGCACCTGCCCCGGCTCCGGGAGTGGGCCGAGGAGGTGCGGCACCGGGTCCCGGCCGGCGCGGGCGGGTCGGCGGCGGCGGCGACCGGCGGCGGTACTCCCGTCGGGCCGGCGGTCGAACCGGCCGGCGTCGACCTCGACGCCATCGAGGCCCGGCGGGCCGAACTCGTGGGCCGCTACCTCCGCCCGTCCGAGGAACGGCCGGCGTCGTCGGCGAGGGGCGTGCACCACATCGCCCTCCTGTCGTCCGACGTGGAGCAGACGATCCGCTTCTACCAGGAGCTGCTGGAGTTCCCGTTGACGGAGATCTTCGAGAACCGCGACTACAAGGGCTCCAACCATTTCTTCTTCGACATCGGCCACGGCAACCTGCTGGCCTTCTTCGACTTCCCGGGCCTCGACCTCGGGCCGTACGCCGAGGTGCTCGGCGGCCTCCACCACATCGCCATCTCCGTCGAGCCGGAGCGCTGGGGCCGGCTCAAGGCCAAGCTCGACGCCGACGGCGTCGGCTATCACGAGGCGAGTGGCTCCTCCCTCTACCTGGCCGACCCCGACGGCGCCCGGGTGGAGCTGATCTCCGACTCGCTCCTCAACATGTACGGCCACCAGGTCGGCTGAGCGGAGCCGTACGGTGAGCGGACCCGTCTCCCCCGTCGACAGCACCGAAGAGCGCCCCGTCACTGGCCCGCCGGGCATGGAGGTGACCGACGGCCGCCGGACGGTCGTCGGCGGCGTGCCCGTCAGCCGGTCGCTGCCCCGGGCCCGGCGGCGGACGGTCGGTGCCTGGTGCTTCGTCGACCACTTCGGGCCGGCGGATGTGCGGGACGCTTCGATGCGGGTCGGGCCCCATCCCCACGTCGGCCTCCACACGGTCACCTGGGTCCTCGACGGCGAGGTCGTCCACCACGACAGCCTGGGCCACGAGCAGCTCATCAAACCGGGCCAGCTCAACCTCATGACCGCCGGCCGGGGCGTGGCCCACGCCGAGGAGACCCCGCCCGGCGCCACCGGCGCCCTCCACGGCCTCCAGCTCTGGGTGGCACAGCCCGACGCCACCCGCCACGGTCCGGCCGCCTTCGAGCACCACGCCACGCTGCCCGAGGCGGAGGTGGGGCCGGTGGTGGCCACCGTCCTCGTCGGGGAACTGGCCGGCGCCCGCTCCCCCGCCCGGTCCGACACCCCGCTCGTCGGCGCCGACCTCGTCGTCACCGGACCGGCGACCCTGCCGCTCGATCCCGCCTTCGAGCACGGCCTCCTCGTGGTCGATGGGCCCATGACGGTGGACGGGCGGCTGCTGGAGCCCGGTGCTTTCGCCTACCTCGCCCCCGGCCGCGCCGAGCTTGGCCTCACGCCCGGCCCCGGCTCCGGGCGCGCCCTGCTCCTCGGGGGCGCGCCGTTCGGGGAACCCATCCTCATGTGGTGGAACTTCGTGGCCCGCAGCCGGGACGAGATGGTCGAGGCCCGCCGGGCGTGGGAGGGGGAATCGGAGCAGTTCGGCCCGGTGGAATCCCACCTCGGCCGCATCCCCGCCCCTCCGCCCCTCTGGGACCGGCCGGGAATGCAGCCGCTGGAAAAGTAGTTGAACGAACAACTAAACGACATCGCGAGGGGCCATGAACACGACGCTGCAGCCCGAGGTCGACATCCGCCGGGCCGACGACCGCTTCAAGACCAAGATCGGCTGGCTCGACTCCAAGCACTCGTTCAGCTTCAGCCGCCACTGGGACCCGGACAACACCCACCATGGCCTGCTGCTGGTCAACAACGACGACATCGTGCTGGCCGGCCAGGGGTTCGAGACGCACCCCCACCGCGACATGGAGATCGTGACGTGGGTGCTGCAGGGCTCGCTGGTCCACCAGGACTCCACCGGTACCGCAGGCGTGATCTACCCCGGCCTCGCCCAGCGAATGAGCGCCGGCACCGGCATCCTCCACTCGGAGAAGAACGACGCCTGGACGCTGCCCGGCGGCGGGTCCCGCCACGACGAGCCCGTCCACCTGGTGCAGATGTGGGTCGTGCCCGACGAGGGCGGCATCACCCCCGGCTACGAGCAGCTCGAGATCGAAGACGAGCTGCTCCGGGGCGGGCTCGTACCGGTGGCGTCGGGGATGAGCCGCCACGACGGCGCCTCGGCCATCCGGATCCGCAACCGCCACGCCGCCCTCCACGCCGCCCGGCTCGGCGTCGACCAGAGCGTTGAGCTCCCCGAGGCCCCCTACCTGCACCTGTTCGTGGCCCGGGGCACCGTCGACCTCGAAGGGGCCGGCACCCTGGTGGCGGGAGACGCCGTCCGGTTCACCGCCACCGGCGGCCAGCGGGTGACGGCGGTCGAGCCGGCCGAGATCCTGGTCTGGGAGATGCACGCCGCCGTCGCCGCCGCCTGACGGCCCGGGGCGGGACCATTCGGCGTGCATCCGTCGCGCATGGCGCGACGGATGAACGCCGAATCAGGGTTGGAGGCGGCCGTAGGCGGTCAGCACGCGCAGCGCCCACAGGGTCATGATCCCCCGCCATTCCAACGTGGACGCCGTGCCCGGCGGTTCCCACGTGATGGCCCACCCGCCGTCGGCCTGCTGGTCCCGGGCCAGCCGGTCGAGATGCCCCTCGATGACCTCGGCGTCGAACAGGTGGCTCCAGGGCCCGGCCGGCTCCGGGGCCAGGTCCAAGGGCGTCACGCCGTAGGACGGGTCGGC
>JAUZEX010000413.1 GCA_030838815.1 Actinomycetota bacterium | reverse complement strand
GAAGGCGTCGTTGATGTCCTCCACGGTGGCGGGGACCTCGAGCGTGGCGGAGAGGTCGACGAGGCTCACGTCGGGGATCGGCACCCGCACGGCGATGCCGACGATCCGGCCGGCCAGTTCCGGCATGACCTTGTCGATCGCCCGGGCCGCTCCGGTCTTGGTCGGAGTCATGTTGAGGGTGGCCGCCCGGGCCCGGCGCAGGTCGCCGTTGGTGCCGTCGAGCAGTTCCTGGTCGCGGGTGAAGGCGTGGATGGTCGTCATCAACCCGCCCGACACGCCGAACGACTCGTGCAGTACCGACAGCACCGGCGCGAGGCAGTTGGTGGTACAGGAGGCCGCCGACACGACGTGATGGCGGTCGCCGTCGTACTCGCCGTCGTTCACGCCCATGACGACGGTGAGGTCCTCGTAGCGGGCCGGGGCGGTGATGAGCACCTTGCGGGCGCCGGCCCGGAGGTGGGCGACGGCGTCGTCGCGGTGGGTGAACCGGCCGGTGGCCTCGATGACGACGTCGACGTCGAAGGCGTGCCAGGGGCACAGCAGCGGGTCGGCCTGGGCCGTCACCCGGACCGGGTGCCCGTCGATCACGAGGTGTTCCTCGTCGTGCTCGACGGTGCCGGGGAAGCGGCCGAAGACGGAGTCGTACTTGAAGAGGTGGGCGCACAAATCGGGCTTGGCCCGGACCGAGTTGACCACGACCACGTCGATGCCCGGTGCCGAGCGGGCGATCTGTCGGAGCACCTGGCGGCCGATCCGCCCGAACCCGTTGATGGCGACGCGGACTGGCCTCTCGTCGCGGACCGCCTGCGCCTCAATGGCCATGCTGCGATGGTCCCGCAGGACTCATGAGTTGTCTATGGAGTTTCCCCCGTCAACTCATCAGCGTCTACTTATCCGAGGGTCGGCCTCAACCCGAGAAGGCCACGTCGACCGGCGGCGGCTCGTCGAGCATGCGGCTGAAGGCGGGGGCCAGGTCCTCCATAATCTGGTCGAAGGGGAGCTCGTCGAACGTGCCCCGCTCCCGGACGTACTCCATGTGGGCCCGCCCGTCGGCGGTGTAGGGGTGGAAGAGGGCGTCGTGCTCCCCGTCGAAGTCCAGCGGGAGCACCCCGAACCGCTCGCACAGCTCGATGTTGAAGGCCGGCGTCGCCTTCACCCGGCGGCCGTCGAGATCGAACTCGACATATCCGTGCCACATGAACACGTCGGCCCCGCCCATCCGCTCGCGCAGCTTCTCGGTATTGAGATGGTTGCGCACGTCGGCGAAACCGAGGCGGGCGTTGAGCCCGGCGGCCCGGGCGGCGGCACACAGCAGCACCGCCTTGGGGATGCAGTAGGCCACCCCGGCCTGGAGGACGGCGCTGGCCCGGTAGGTCTCGGGGTCGGCCGAGATCTTGTAGGGGTCGTACCGGATCCTGTCCCGCACCGCGTAGAACAGGGCCACGGCCTTCTCCCGGTCGGTGCCGGCGCCGGCCGTCGCATCGGCGGCGAAGGCGACGACCTCGGGATGGTCGGTATCGACGAAGGTCATTGCCTCACTCTAGAGAGCGGAGCGGCGACATCCGGCCCGCCGGTACCCCTGCCGCTCTTTGGAAACTTTGGCGTACCTCAGGAACGATATTGTTTTCGGGGCATGACTGCGAGCTCCTTCCCCCCGGCCCCGGCCAGCCGGCTCCCGAGCGGCCGCCACGGCCTCACCCGCGACGCCGTCATCGCCTCCCAACGGGGGCGCCTCGTCGATGCCATAGCCCAGGTGGTGGCCGAGAAGGGCTACCCCGCCACCACCGTGGCCGACGTGGTGGAGCGGGCGGGCGTGTCCCGACGCACGTTCTACGAGCAGTTCGAGGACAAGGAGGCCTGTTTCCTCGCCGCCTACGACGCCGGCCTGGCCGCCGTCCTCGGCCGGATCCAGGAGGCGGTCGAGGCCCACCCCGCCGCCGGCTGGCGGGAACAGGCCCGGGTCGGAGTGCAGGCGTTCCTGACCCTGCTCGCCACCCAACCCGCCTTCGCCCGCGCCCTGCAGCTGGAAATCCTGACGGCCGGCCCGGCGGCGCTGGAGCGGCGGGCGGGGATGCTGACCATGTTCAGCGGCCTGTGGCGCAACGTCCACGAGGGTGCCCGGGCCGAGGACCCGGCGGTGCGGGCCCTTCCCAACGAGGTGTTCACGATCCTCACCGCCGGCTTCGAGGAGCTGATCCGCGACTGCATCCGCACCCGGGGCACGGCTGCCCTCCCGGAGCTGGCCGACCCGATCCTCCGCACGGTCATCGCCGTCTTCGGCGGTTCCGCACCGGACTGAGCTCGCGGCCCTCCCCTCCCCCGGCCGCCCGGTCCACCGCCCCGCGGGCTCTGCCTGGTTCAATCGACCCATGCGGAGCCGTCCATGAGCCACGAGGACCTCGTCCTGTTCGGGCGCGTCGGACTGGCCTTCGTCCTCTCCTTCGCCGTCGGCTTCGAACGGGCCCTGCGGGGAGCGCCGGCCGGCGACCGCACGTTCGCGCTGGTCGGTACGGCCGCCGCCGCCGTGTCGGCCGTGACGGTCGGCCCCGCCCCCCAGGCCCTCGGCGGCGTGGTGACGGGCGTCGGCTTCATCGGCGCCGGCCTCGTGCTCAGGGGTGATCGCGGCGTGCTCCGGGGCATGACCTCGGCGGCGGCCATCTTCGCCGCCACCGGCATCGGTGTCGTGGCCGGCACCGGCCACGCCTGGCTGGCCGTCTTCGTGACCGGGCTCGCGATCCTCGATCTCGAACTGCGGTACATGCCGGGGCTCAACCGGCTCGACGCTCACCGCTACGCCAGCCGGATGGCCGACGACCCTGACGACGATCCCTCCGGGGATGGTGTCCATCCCTGATGGCGACCGGGGGTGCTGTTGCCACGGGCCGTGGTCGCGGTAACGTTCTGGGTGAAATGGCCGCAAACCCTTCCTCCTCCGGCGTTTTCGTCCGCCGCACCCTGGCGGCGATCATCGCCCTCGTGGCCGGTGTGGCCGCAGTCAACGTGAGTGGGAGCGGAGCAGATCCCCAGCCCACCCCTCCCGTCCCGGCCGTCCCGTCGTTGTCCGCCCCGTCGGCAGCCACCCCCGCCGAGCCTCCGGGGGCGCTGTTCGGCGCCTACGTGCAGGGCGGCGGGAACGGGGCCGACCTGCAGATGGCCGCGGTCGAGAGCCGGGAGCATGACCTCGGGCGGCGCCTGGCCATCGATCACCACTTCTACCCGTGGGACAAGGAGTTTCCCACCGGGCGGGAGCAGGCCGACCTCCAGGCGGGCCGCATACCGCTGATCTCATGGAACGGCACCCTCAACGTCGGGATCGACCTCGGCCTCCAG
>JAUZEX010000382.1 GCA_030838815.1 Actinomycetota bacterium | reverse complement strand
GATCCGTCTCGGCGCCCACGCTGTAGGCATCACAGGTGATCTTGGACAGGTCGATCGTCGTGCCGAGCAGCTCCAGCGTCTTCTTGGGCAGCGGGTTCTCGAGGCCGATGCGCATCATGTCGGCGTGAGCGGCGGCGGACATGTTCATCGAGTCGAGGTTCCAGGCCAGGAGGTCGAGCGCCGGCGGCTTGTTCCCCAGGTAGTAGTTGTTCACGAGGTTGTTCCAGATCATGTCGTTCGCCCGCAGCCAGGCGAAGGTGCGCGACAGCTCGGCCCCAGGGAGGTAGCCGCGCTTGCGGACCTTGGTGCCGGCCACCTTGGCCGCGTCGGGCGAGACGAACGCCATGACGGGGGAGCCTCGGTCGAGGTCGAGCACGGTCACGTTCAGGTTCAGGCTGGCCAGCCGGTCGATCCGCCCGATCTGGGCCATATGGGCGGCGGCGCACGTGCTCATGATCCCTCCGGCGCACAGACCGGACAGGTGCACCTGCTCGGAGCCGGTGACATTCGCCACCGTCTCGATCGCCTCGACGATCCCGGCGATGTAGTCCTCGAGGGCCCAATCGGCCTGGGCCTTCGAGACGTTGCGCCAGGACAGGGCGAAACACTGGAAGCCCCGCTCACCGAGGTATTGCATCATGCTGTTCCCGGGGGAGAGATCGACCACGTAGTACTTGCTGATCATCGGGGGGATGAGCAGCACCGGGGTCTGATAAACCTCCGGCGCGCGGGGCTCGTACTGCAGCAGTTCGAACATGGGGTCGCGGCGGACCACCGCCCCGGGCGAGCTGGCCAGCGTCTCGCCCACCACGAACGCGCTCCTGTCAACGCTGGCCGGGAGACGCAACGGCGACGACAGGTCCCGGACGGCGGCGCGGGCACCGGTGACGAAATTGGCGCCGCCCTTGTCGATCGTGGTCTTCAGCGCCACTGGGTTCGTAAGCGGGAAGTTCGTCGGCGCCAGAGCGTCGATGATGTTATCGACCAGGATCCGCAGCCGCTGGTCGGTGGCCCAGTCGAGGCCCGCTTCGTCCACCAGCTCGCGAGAGGTCGCCGCCAGCGTCAGGTAGGACTGCACCACCCGGCGGAACAGCCAGTTCTTCCAGGCGGGATCAGAGAACCGGCGGTCGCCCCGGACCGGGGCGGCCTCGGAGACGCCGATCGCCACCCGGCCGAGGTTGGCCGCCAGCGACGCCGCATGCCTCGCCACCGTCCGGGGTCGGCGGGCCAGAGCGGCGGCCAGCTTGACGGCCTCGGCACCGGGAATCAGGCGGCGTTCGCCGCTGGCTGCAGCCGCCAGCAGCTGGTCGAGGCCGACGTCGTGTTCGCCGACGGCGGTCCTTCGCGGCCCAGCCTGCCCGGCTGCGGTCCCCTCGCGGGCCAGAGCCGGTTCAGGGGATGTTGACACGGGTGCCGCGGCGCGCGTGCGGGTCCTCGGCTTTGCCGCCACGGTTTGGTTGTCGCTGACGGTCATGGACACTCCTTTTTAACTGGCGGCCCGGAACGCGTCGATGACGGGGCCGATCTCCTGGGCGGACGTGACGAGGGCGAGGTGGCCGTCGGGCACGAGGTGCAGCTGGGCATTGGGGAGGAGGCGGGCAAGGAGGCGGGCATTGAACGGAGGGACGAGCTGGTCATCGGAGCCGTGCAGCACCAAGGTCCGCTGCCGGATCAGCCGCAGGTACGGGAGGCTCGTCCACCCGAGCACGGCGAATTGCTGGTATCGCTCCCCGCCGTCGTTGGTCATCAGCCCCTTGAACACGTCGAGAAGGTCCGGGTCGTCGCGCAGCTTCCCGCCGTAGAGCTGGATGGCCACCTCCCGGCCCCGCACCGGGTCGAACCGCCGGGGGGCGACGACCTCCCGGAGGATCGCCCACGACGGCCTGACGAACGGGGCGGGCCCGGTACTCACGAGGATGAGCCGCCGGCAGCGGCTCCGGTGTCGGAAGGCGAAGTGCTGCGCCAGCGCACCCCCCCATGACACGCCGAGGACGTCGGCGACGGGAATGTCGAGGTCCGCCAACAGGGCGTTGACCATCCGGCTGATCTCGGGAAGCAGGTACGGCCGGCTCGGCCGGGGTGACTCCCCGATGCCCGGAGGGTCGAAGCACACGAACCCTGTGGCGGGGTCGAGGGCCTTCAGGAGCGGCACGAGCACCTCAACGCTGCACCGTGAGCCGTTCATGATCACCAGAGGGGGCAGCGAGTCGTTCGAGGGCCGGGTGGCAACCCTGATCGAACGGTTGCAGACCTTCATCTGGCGGATTTCGACGCCGCCGTCAATGCCGAGCATGACCCTCCCTCGCATCGGACTGAGAAAGAGTGTATGTTAAGCATCATTCACAACGCAACTCGAAAGGAGCCGACCGTGCCCCTCGACCCCACTGCCGTCGGTTGGGAATCGCCGCCCAGGGAGACCTCGTGGCGCTCGGAGGACTGCCTGCTGTACGCACTCGGTGTCGGGGCAGGCCCCGCCGACCTGGCCTATGTCACCGAGAACAGCATCGGGGTGGAGCAACGGGCTCTGCCGACGATTGCCGTCGTCCTCGGACAGTTCGACGACGAGGTCTGGCAGTCGATGGGGACGTTCTCCTGGGCGATGATGGTCCACGCCGGCCAGGAGGTGGTGCTCCATCGGCCGATCCCGGCCGAGGGCAGGATCGTGACGACGCACCGCCTCGCCGGCATGTGGGACAAGGGCAAGGCCGCCGTCGTCGACGTCGAGTCGAACGCCGTCGATGCCGGGAGCGGTGCCGCCATGTTCACGTTGCGGACGTCCGTCTTCATCCGGGGCGAGGGTGGCTGGGGCGGTGACCGGGGGCCAACAACTGCGAACCCGATCCCGGATCGCGCTCCGGACCACGAGGTCCGGGACTGCACTCACCCCAACCAGGCGCTCATCTACCGCCTGTGCGGGGACCGCAACCCGCTGCACTCGGACCCGACCTTTGCCCGTAAGGCCGGCTTCGACCAGCCCATCCTCCACGGCCTGTGCACCTACGGAGTCACCGGCCGGGCGCTTCTCAAGTCACTCTGCGGCGACGATCCCGAGCGCTTCGGCGGGATCTCTGGCCGCTTCGCCTCGCCGGTCCTTCCCGGAGAGGAGTTGCTGGTGCGGGCCTGGAACCTCGATGACGGCGCGGCGTTCCAAACAGTCCGGGCGGACGGGACCGTCGTCTTCGACGCCGGCCGGTTCACCTTCGCCTAAGCCGGGCCAGAGCGCTCCGCTGCACCGTCAGTCCCGGGAGTTGTCGTTGAAGTAGCCGACGTAGTCCGCCCGGAACTTGGTCAGCGGAGCGTTCAGGCAGTCGCCCTCCACGTCGCGGACGGCGTAGGTGCCTGAGAACTTGCGGCCCTGGAAGGCGCCGAGGCCGGCGGTGAAGTCATTGCGGATCGTCTTCACACCCTGGGCGGTGGGGATGTGGTGCAGGGCGTAGCCCTTCAGTATCGGATCGGAGCAGGTGCCGCTGTAGCTGATGTAGTGCTCGATTCCGATTGGGCCCGTCGCCTTGTAGCCCAACGGGTCGCCGCCGTGGCAGTTCTCCTGCCCGAGGGGCCCGACGTGGTTCACCGTGCCGGTGGTGGGTTCGGTCGACAGACCGGGCGAGACCTCCAGGACGTCGTATCCTGTGCACATCGGGCCGGGTTCGGCCGCCTGCGCCGGCGCCACCGGAAGGGCAACCGTGGTGGCCAGCGCGATGATGACGGGGATGCGCAGCATTCGGACTCCTGTGGTCGTCAACGGGGCTTCACTACAAGTTAACCGCGCCGAACTGACGGAGCCAAGTGATTTCTTGCTAACATATGATCGTGCCGAACACATCCAGCCAGCCCGATGAGCGCCCGGTGCGTAGCCGGCTTCGCAGTTCGGCTCGGCGCAAGGAACTCATTGCTGTCGCCGCCAATCTCTTCGCCTCCCGTGGCTACTACCCGGTGACGGTGGACGACATCGGCGACGCGGTCGGCCTGACGGGGCCGGCCCTCTACCGGCACTTCCGGAGCAAGGAAGCGCTGCTGGTGGCGGTGTTCGACCAGGTGATCGAGCTGTGGACGGACCGCATCCGGGTTGTGGTGTCCGAGGCTCCCGACCCGGCGAGCGCCCTGCGGGCCATCGTGCGCCTCCACGTCGAATTCGCCTTCGAACACCGCGAGAACCTGGTCGTGTGGCGCCAGGAGTTCCGCAACCTCCCCGACACCGACCGCTGGCGGCTGCGCCGCGCCCAGCGGCTGTATGTGGAGGAGTGGGTCAACCTCGCGCACGAGCTGCGGCCCGAGCTCTCCGACAGTGAGCTGCGCGCCGCCGTTCACGCCGTCATCGGGTTGCTCCAGTCCCCCTCGGACTTCCAGGGTGGCCTGGCTGCGGAGGCCGCGGTGGACCTGTTGACGAATATGGCCCTCGCCGCGCTTCAGAACGCCTCGGCGCAGCCGGCCGCGTGATCATCGGTTCTAGTTGATGGCCCGGTCGCGCCCCGCCCAGAACGGGGCCCGCAGCTCCCGCTTGAGCACCTTCATGGCCGCCGACAGCGGCAGCGGCTCGTCCCGGAAGCTCACAGATTTGGGCACCTTGTAGCCGGCGATGGCCGAGCGGGCGTGGGCAATGATCTCGTCGGCGGTGACGGTGGAACCCGGGCGCGGAATGACCACCGCGTGGACCGCCTCCCCCCATTGCTCGTCGGGTATGCCGATGACCGCCACCTGGGCGACGTCCGGGTGCGAGGCGATGGCGTTCTCCACCTCCGCCGAGTACACGTTCTCGCCTCCGGTGACGATCATGTCCTTGGCCCGGTCGACGAGGAACAGGTAACCGTCACTGTCGCGGTAGGCCATGTCGCCGGAGTGGTACCAGCCGCC
>JAUZEX010000371.1 GCA_030838815.1 Actinomycetota bacterium | reverse complement strand
CCGATGACGACCACCACGAAAGCCAGGATGATGATCGAGTTGGCCATGTCGGGGTTGAGCCCGGTGACGGGGCCCACCATGGCCCCGCCGAGGCCGGCCAGCAGCGAACCGAGCCCGAAGGTCAGCGTGAAGGCCAGGGGCACGTTGATGCCCAACGCGCCGACCATCTCGGCGTCGAGGACGCCGGCCCGGATCACGAGGCCCAGGTTCGTCTTGTTGAGCAGCAGCCAGACGGCCACGACGACCACGGCCGTGACGGCCACGACGAACAGGCGGTAGCGGGGAAACTGGTAGCCGCCGAGGTCGTAGGCACCATTGAGGAACCGGGGCGGGGCGAAGGGCTTGGCGAAGTCGCCCCAGTGGGCCCGCACCGCCTGCGTCGCCACCAGGGTGAGGCCGAAGGTCAGCAGCAGGGCATGCTCCGGAATGCGCCCGTAGAGGGGCCGGATGACCGTCCGTTCCATGACCATGCCCAGCGCCCCGACCACCGCCGCCGCGGCCAGCACGGCGGGGAGGAACCCGATGTGGGGCGTGAAGCTGAAGGCCAGATAGGCGCCCAGCATGTAGAAGGCGCCATGGGCGAAGTTGATGACGCCGATGAGGCCGAGGATCACGTTGAGGCCCAGGGCCAGCAGGACGTAGATGCCGCCCAGGATCACGCCGTTGAGGAAGAGATCGAACAGCTGGTGGAAGTCGATCCCGGCCGCGCCGAGGACGACTCCGTGGGGCACTACGCCTCCTTGGGCGCATAGCCCGCCCGGGCGACGATCTTCTCGTCCTTGATCCGCTGCAGGCCGGGAGCGTTCTCCTCCTTGGTGGGGGCGACCTTGTCGCCCTCGGCGGTGGCGATCGTCTTGAAGTACTGGTTGTCGAACTTCCAGTCCGCCTTGGGGATCGCCTCGATGGCCAGCGGGTCGTGGACGGCCTGGTGGTCCCAGTCCCGCCAGTAGCCCTCGTGTTCCTTCAGGGTGTCGAACTTGTGGCCCTCCATGGCCGCCACCCACTTGGTGGCGTCGGTCGACTTGGCCCGGTCGACGCCCATCAGGGCCTCCCGGGCGGCCAGGTAGCCCAGGTAGTGGCGGAAGTTGGCCGTCTCGCCCGTCTTCGCCTTGATGGCGTCGATGAACTTCTTCGACGCCGGCGTGTCGACGTCGGCGTTCCATGGCGTGCCGTAGATGCCGTGCACGTTGTCGGGGCCGATGCCGACGGCCATCTCCAGGCCGTTGAGGTGCCCGCCGAGGCCCTGCTTGAGCCCGAACTCGTTGTACTGCTTGGAAGCGGCGATGAGGTCGGCGCCGTAGAGCACCAACACGACCGTGGTGGCGCCCGAACCCCGGGCCTTGGTCAGCTGGGCCGAGAAGTCGCTGGTGCCGAGCGGGGTGTGCTCGGCGGCCACCACCGAGCCTCCGGCCTTGGTCAGCTCGGCGATCATGGCCTTCTCGGCGCCGAGACCGTAGGCGTAGTCGGCGGTGATGAAGAACCACTTGTTGCCGGTCGCCTTCATCAGCGGGCCGACGACCACCCGGGCGATCATGATGCTCTCGGTCGTGACCCGGAACGTCGTGCGGTGGGCGGCCGTGCCGGTGATGGTGTCGTCGTGGGCGCCGGTGAGCACGAGCGGGCAGCCCAGCTGCGAGCAGGCCTCCGAGACCGCCAGCCCGACGGCCGAGGAGACGACGCCCACGATCACGTCGACCCCGTCCTGCTGGATGAGCTCCCGGGCGCCGCGGCCGCCGACGTCGGCCTTGGTGGCGTCGTCCCGCTTGCGGATCTCGACCATCCGGCCGCCGAGGATGCCGCCGGCGGCGTTGATCTCGGCCACGGCCAGCTCCGCGCCCTGCGTCTGGGAGTTGCCGGAGGCGGCGAACGGGCCGGTGTAGGGGTCGACGATCCCGAGGAGGACGGGCGCCTTGTTCTTCCCCCCCGAGCTCCCCGAGGAGGCCTTGTCGAGGCTCTTGCTGCAGGCGGCCAGCGTGGGCCCGCCGATCACGACCGCCCCGGCCAGCAGCCCGGCCCGTTTGAGCGCCTCCCGGCGCGTGAAGCTCGGGGGGTTCACCTGCCTCCCCCGCGGCGGACCTGACTGGTCGTCCATTTGCGAATCTCCCCCCTCGGCGGCGTCACCGCCGGTGGGAGACGTTCCCACGCCGGGGGGCAGCTTTCAATGAACGTCCGTCAACGGAGCTGGCGCACGATGTCGGCGAAGGCGTACTCGACGGCGATCCATTCCCGCAGCAGGCCGTCGTCCCGCCCGGTCAGGCTGAAGATCTCGTTGCGCCAGTCGGCATAGGGCAGATCGGGCGAGAGATCGGCCAGCGACAGCGGACACCGGCCCGCCTCCCGGCGGGCGGCAACGGCGGCCAGGGTCCCGGGCGAGAGCGGCTCGTCGAGGACGACGACGCTGCGCCGCCACACGCCGGCGTCGGTGAGGGCCGCCTCGGCCATGAGGCGCAGGGCGTCGCGCCGGCGGCGGTCCCAGTCGTCGGCCACCATGAGGACGGTGGCGTCGTGCGCCAGGAGGGGCGACACCACGGCTACCGCCTCCACCCGCCGCAGCAGCGATCGGGTCGGCGAGCCCCGGCCGGGCTCGTCGGCGGCCGGGGCCAGCTGCACGTAGCAGTCCGCCGGGCGGACGGGCCGGCGCCCCGCGGCGCCCGTCCCCAGGCGGGGCGGGAGGTCGAGGCCGAAGGTGTCGAAACCCTGCCGCTGCAGGGCGCTGACCACGGCCGTCACGTCGTCGGCCGGCCCGGACACGAGGACGGATCGCATGGGATACCTCCGCCTTATTAGGTATCCCTAAGTTATACTCTCTGGGGCCCCTAAGCCAGAGCTCTAGCCCAGCGCCTGCGCGAGCGTCTCCCCGGCCAGAGCCACGGCGTCGAGGTCGGCGACCTCGGGCAGGTTCAGAACCACGCCGTCGATGCCCACCGCGGTATACGACGCGATCCGCTCGCTGAC
>JAUZEX010000336.1 GCA_030838815.1 Actinomycetota bacterium | reverse complement strand
GAGCGCCGCCGGGATGTTCATCCCCGCGACACGGCGGCCACCCGGTCAGGCGACCCGGCGGCCGGCGTCACTGATCGCCCTGCAGACAGCGGCTTCGTCGGTCATCCCGCTCACGGTAACGGCATTGGCCGCGCACATTCTCCCTTTCGGGAAATTTGCACGGATTGGGAGGTTTGGCGCGGTTCGTGCCGAATTGGGACGTGATCGCAACCGGGATCGAGGGCCTCGCCGTGCGTCGGGAGGGCTCGAGCGATCTGTTCTGACCGCATCGTTTTCAAGGAGAGTTGCGATCGTGTAGAGTCATACCCGGCTGCGACACACGAGGTTGGTCATCGGTGCGGCGTTCACCGCGCTGGTGGCGATCACCACTCAGGCATCTGCGCACGTGACGGTGGGGATACCCACTCTGAGAATCACGACCCTGGTGTTCCGGGCTCCGGTGGAGCCCGTGCAGACCACGGCGGAGCAGTTGGCGGCGCATCACACCGAAAAGCTCATCGTGAGTTACCCGGCCGGGTTCAAGGTCGAGCAGTGCTTCGAGACCGATGAGTTCGCCTGCACGTTCCTGGTCGACAAGGTGACGTGGACCCGCCGGGCTGGATCGACGAACTATGGGCTGGCCGAGTTCTTCGAGTCGGCAGTCCGCACACCGGGTGTGGGCGGCACGTACCGGACACCCGCTCTCCAGGTGTACTCCGACGGCGAGGAAGTGCCCTGGAAGGATCCCAACCCGACCGACCCGCACCCTGCGCCTCAGATTCGGGTCAACGGCCCGGACCGGGCACCGGCGGTTGCGGTTGGTGTCTTCAAGCCGCTCAGCGAGCTCGGCGCCGGCAACCCGTGCCCCCAAGAGGTCATCGACGAGGCGGTCCGCCTGGGCATCGACCCGGCCGTGCACTGTGGCCACTTCGGTTTTGAGCCGCCGGCCGGCTCACCGCCGCCTCCGCCTTCTGCCGGCGATGAACTGGTGATTCGGGGCACGGCGAAGCTGATCCGTAGCGCGACCCAGACCGCCGTCGAAGTGAGCGTGTTCGGTCTCGAGCCGGGCAAGGTGTACTCGGCGCACCTCCACGAGGGAACGTGCGGCAATCCCACCAGCGCCCACTACAAGAACGATCCTGCCGGGGCCGACGGCCCGCCCAATGAGCTGTGGCCGTCGTCCAACCCCAATGACCCCACCGCGGGCCTGATCGCCGACGGCTTCGGCGAGGCCACGGGCACCGGTCGGGCGGACTGGGTCGCCCGCCCCACGGCGCGCGCCGTCTGGATCCACCAGCCCGAAGACCCGATGGCGCCTCCGGGGTCGCACGTCCACGCCCGCATCGCCTGCGCCGACCTCGTCTAAACGAGGTTCGCGACGCGAGGAGCCGAGGTCGGCCGGCCCACGGGGGCGGGGGACGGCCGACCTCAGCGGCAGGGAGGCCAGCCGGGCTGGATGGGAGCGCGACCGTGGCCGTCGATCATCCAGCCGCCGGGGCCGAGCCGCAGGCGCAGGGTCAGGGGCGGGGCGTGGTGATCGCGGGCAGCTGCTTCCGCGGGGAGGAGCTCTACAACCTCCAGGTCGGGGCCAACCGGCTCGGGCGGTCCGGCGGGTACCCATCGGGCTCCGCCGTCCGGGCTGCTCGATTCGAGCGAACGTTGGCTGCGGGCGAACGCCGGCCACAGGGGATGGGCCGGTCCGTCGTCGGCCAGCGCGGCGGCGAGGAGGAGCGGGTCGTGACCGTCGCCGTGAAGTGCGGCGCGGTTCCGCCAACACCAGTGCCGGGTGAGGGTCAGTCGGAAGAGTGAACTGGTCGAAGCCCAGGCATCGCCGAGTCTGCCGTCGAGGACCATCTCGACCCACAACAGCGCAACAGCCACGGGCCCGTTGGTTGCGTAGTGCGCGTCGAGGTCCGCGGGTGAGAGCTCAAGGCGCCAGTTCGGTTCATGGTCCATGCCTCACCGGATAGTAGTTGCAATGAAACTACGATGTCGATCCAGACGAGGTGGTGGCGGGAGGGACCGGTCGACCGTCCCCGTCCGTCCACCGAAAGCTACGCCTTTAATAGTCCAAGTGTTACTAGTACGCTCCCGCACCATGCGTTTCCGACTCGCCTTGATCGCGGTCGTCCTCGCGGCGTCCAGCGCTCCGCTCTGCGCCCGCGCCGATGGCGCCGGCCCCGCGGGCATCTTCACGGTCAACGGCGCCGTGGGACGAGCGGTCACACTCTCGGTCGGCCAACTCGCCGCCCTGCCACTCCGCAGCGTCACGGTCACTTTCCTGAGGGGAACCGCCTCCGAGACGCACAGCTACCGCGGGCCTCTGGTGTCCGACGTGGTCGCCGTGACCCGTCCCAACCTGCCGGCGGGTGGCGCCCACCAGCTGATGCTGACCTTCCTCGCCACCGACGGCTACCAGGTGTCAATCGCCTACGGCGAGATCGACGGCGGCAGTGGCAACAAGCAGGCTCTCCTGGCCTTCGAGGAGGACGGGCGGTCGCTCGCCGCCGACCGGCCGGTGCTCGTGATGCCCGGCGACGTCAAGGGCGGCCGCGACGTCACCGGAGTCTCGTCCGTCACCGTCTCGGCACTCCCGCCGCCACCGACGGAGACTCCGGCCACGGGATCAATCATCGTCACCGGATCGGTGTCGGGACCGAAGCGGTACAGCTTCGCCGATCTCAAGGCGTTGCCTCAGGCCACAGCCACGGTGACGTTCACCGGGCCCAACGGGCCGGAGTCCCACCAGGAGAAAGGGCCGCTCCTGACGGATCTCTACAGCGATGTCGGCCTCGCGCCGCCGGCCGGGGTCAAAGAGGGGGCGCTGCGGCTCGTGACGGCGGCCAACTCCGGCACCGAGCAGACGGCGGTCGGCGTGGGTGAGACGGCTCCGGAATTCGGGGCGGTGCCCGCCCTGCTGTCCCTGGAGGAGGACGGGAACGATCTCTCCGCGACCGGGCCTCGCCTGGTCGTTCCCCATGATCAGAAGTTCACCCGCGACATCAAAGCGGTGCAGACCCTCACCGTCCTCAACCCCACGCCGAATACCACCGTGGCCCCGGGCCTGGCCGACCGGGGCGTGCGCCTCGTCAACGCCAACGGGATCATCACCTCGGCCGGCGGCGCCTCCTCCCGGGGCGACCTCACCGGCAAGAACCTGTCGGCGCCCATCGTCGCCGCCGACACCGCTGCCATTCCCGACTCCTATTGGCTGGCAGGCAGGGACGGTGGTGTCTTCAACTTCGGCGGCGCTGGTTTCTACGGCTCGACGGGCGGCCTCAGCCTCAACAAACCCATCGTGGACCTCGCCGCGACCCCGACGGCGAAGGGCTACTGGCTGACCGCCTCGGACGGCGGCATCTTCGCCTTCGGCGACGCCGCCTTCTTTGGGTCGACGGGCAGCCTCGTCCTCAACAAGCCGGCCGTGGCCATGGCGCCGACTCCGACGGGAAAGGGCTACCTCGTCGTTGCCTCTGACGGAGGGGTGTTCGCCTTTGGTGACGGGCGGTTCAACGGCTCCACCGGCAACATCACGCTGGTCCAGCCGATTGTCGATTTCGCCCTGACCCCATCGGGGAACGGCTACCTGCTCCTGGCCGCCGATGGTGGGGTCTTCGCCTTCGGCGACGCCCGCTACGTCGGCCGCGATCCGTCTACCAAGCCCGATGCCATCCGTCTGATCCCCTCCGTTACCGGGACCGGGTACCGGATTGTCCACTCCGACGCCACCGTTGCGTCCGTCGGCTCCCTCCCGCCGCTGTCCAAGGT
This sequence comes from Actinomycetota bacterium, assembly GCA_030838815.1. GTDB lineage: Bacteria > Actinomycetota > Acidimicrobiia > IMCC26256 > BP-133 > BP-133. The sequence goes on along the minus strand of JAUZEX010000336.1, from coordinate 1,117 downwards.
TTCGGTCAACGGCGCGGTCGTCGCCGCTACGGCCTGAAGGAGTGTCGATGTCGGAGCGTCAATTCCATCGTCGGGGCCGCCCCGAAGCGGTGATCGGGATGGTCCTGTTGTTGCTGCTGGCCGCGTGCGGCAAGAACCACGACAGCAACAAGGTGGCCGCCAATGCAACGACGACCACCACGGCGGCGGCGGAGTCGACAACGACGTCGACGGACGCCGCCTCGAGCTCGACGACGGCTGCGACCGCCGGCACAACCTCGACCACCGCCAAGAAAGCCACCACGGCGTCGAGTTCCACGACGACGACCACGCTGGCGACCACGACGACGGTAAAGAAGCTGACCGGGGACATCGCCGTGCTCGCCGCGGCCTCCCTGACCGATTCCTTCACCGAAATGGGGAAGGCCTTCGAGACCGCCAACCCTGACAGCCACGTGAAGTTCTCGTTCGACTCCTCGTCCACCCTCGCCGGCCAGGCGAACAACGGCGCTCCCGCCGACGTCTTCGCCTCGGCCGACGACGCCAACATGAAGAAGGCGACCGACGGCGGCTCCGCCTTCGACCCGAAGCCCTTCACCAAGAACCGCCTGGCCATCATCGTGGGCAAGGGCAACCCGAAGAACATCGCCTCGGTCAAAGACCTCGAGCGGGTCACCTGGGTCCGCTGCGCCGATGGCGTGCCGTGCGGCGACTACGCCAAGCAGATCCTGGCCAACGCCAAGGTCGACACCGGCGCCCACCCGCCCAAATCCCTCGAGGCCAACGTGAAAGGCGTCGTCACCAAGGTCACCTCGGGTGCCGTCGATGCCGGCATCGTCTACCTCACCGACGGGAAAGCAGCCTCGTCCAGCTCCGAGACGATCGACATCCCCGACGACATCAACGTGATCGCCAACTACCCGATCGCCAAACTCAAGCAGTCGAGCCACGCCGACGTGGCGCAGGCCTTCATCGACTTCATTCTCTCGAACAATGGTCAGGCCATCCTGGCCCGATACGGGTTCCTGCCGCTGTAATTCCGCGTCACGGAGACGGGAACCCGCTCGATCACGGAAGAACGGCGACGGAGACGACCGGCGCCGCGGGCGGGCGTGCGCCGAGGGATCCCTGGAAGCCG
>JAUZEX010000328.1 GCA_030838815.1 Actinomycetota bacterium | reverse complement strand
GCTCGCCTGGCTGGCTCGGCTGGAGCAGGAACGTGGCCGCCCCGCCCTCCGCCTTGGCGCCATGGCACCGGGCGCACTCCAGGTTGAGGACCTCGCTCGGCGGCACCGTCCCGGCCACGGCGAAGCGGAGCATCCCCCGCTCGATGGAGTCGTTCAGGAAGTCCTTGTCCATCTTCGTCTGCCGGGCCGGCTCCAGCAGCCAGTAGAACGGCAGCGAGGCGGCCAGGATGGCCGAGAAGATGACGGCCGCGCCGAGGAACCGCTCGAGCTTGGGGCCCTCCATGGTCTCGTCGTCGTAGTACGGCGTCAGGTTCGCCGGCGGGGCCGGCTTGCGCCGCCGCGACGCGGCGATCGCGATGACCACGAAGACGATCAGCGCGATCGTGTTGACCAGGAAGAGGATGTTGCGGAGCCTCACGCTGTGCCTCTCATCAATGGGCCTCTCGTCACCGAAGCCATCAGACGCAGTTCGGGCCCTCAGCCTCTTGGCCGGTGGTGTTCGTGCCGATGGGCGGGCCCTGGACGATGATCCCGGTGTTGATCGTGACCTGGCCGGCGTCGACCTCGACGGGGAACCGGTCGAGACCCCGGGGGGCCGGACCGCCCTTCTTCTCACCGACCCGGTTGTACTTCGAGCCGTGGCAGGGGCACTCGAACCACTGCGAGGTCTGGCACCACGGCACCCGGCAGCCGAGGTGGACGCACTTCTGGAAGAGGGCCACCACGCCGGCTTCCATGCCGGGCAGGATCGACTCCCCGTACGTCTTCTTGGCCTTGGGGAGCGCCGACTCCGGGTAGGGGTTGATGTAGGCCCGAGCCTCGGGGACGTAGAACGGCAGCTTCTTCTCGTTGATGGCCGTGAGGATGTCCTTGATGTCGCCGGCCTTCACTTTGCCGCCGAACCCCCCGGACAGGCTCGGCCACAGGAAGCCGATGACGGCCAGTCCGAAGCTGCCCAGCACCAGGCTCTGGGCGGCCACGATGCTCCGGTTGAAGAACTTCCGCCGGCTCACCCCGAGCGTCTCGGGATCGGCCGGAGCCTCGCCGAAACGGATCAGGCCGCCGCCCACCGAGACGACGGACCGGCCGGCGCCGGCCGGTTCGAGACTCTGCCTGGTCTCAGCGAAGCGGGCCCGGGCCTCCTCGCTCTGGTCTGTGGTGGCGACGGCAGTGCCGGGCTCCGACCGGTCGGCCTTGCGGGCCTCCTTGGTCAGGGACCCGGTCCCCGAACGCTGGCGCGACACGGTGGTGGCCACGGCCAGCAGTGCGGCCAGAACCAGAAGGACCGGAACGGCGATGAGGAGGACGGTTTTCGCTTCCATCGGGGGGCTTCCTCGTCAGCGCTAGAGGTCGAAGAACGTTCCAGCCTTCCAGGGGTAGACGAAGTTGAAGCCCGGGCCCCGGAAGAACGATCCGATGATGACGAGGACTGACCAGAACATGACGAAGATCGTGAACAGACAGATGGCGAACTTGCGGTCACTCGGCTTGGTCGCCGGGTTCTTGTCGATGTAGGGCGCCATCATCAGCACGATGAGGCCCATGCCGGGGATCGTCACGCCGGCCACCATCGGGTGCCAGATCGTGAGGAGCTCCTGGAGGCCGAGGAAGTACCACGGCGCCTTCGACGGGTTCGGTGTCTGGTTGAAGTTGGCCTGCTCCAGCAGGGGCGCCCGGACGAGGGCGGAGAAGATCGTCACCAGGGCCATCAGGCTGAGCATGGCGACAAACTCGCCGACCAGCAGGTGGGGCCAGACGTGGACCTTGTCCTGGGCCTCGGCCCGGGTCTGCTGGATGGAGCCGGCCTTGACGACGGTGAGGAGCCGCTGAGTGTGCCCGCCGGGCCCGGTGGCGGTGGAGGGCGGCGCGGCGGTGGCGGTGGCGGCAGCCCGGCCTCCGGCGGCAGCGGGCGCCTTGGCGCCCCCTCCGGCGGCGGGAGCGGGAGCGTCGCCACCCCCCTTGGCCGCCCGTCGGGCGGCGGAGCGGGCCAGGAGGTGAGCGGGGATCTTCGAGTCGGCGTCGCCGGTCGGGCGGGCCTCCGGAGCGGCGCCCTCGGCCGGGGCCGGAGCCTCGGCGGCGGGGGCGTCAGCCGGTGCCCCGGCGGCCGGCGCCTCGGGCGGCGCCTCTTCCGCCGGCGGGTCGCCGCCTTCCTCGCCCGGCACGGGGAGCCCCAGGGCGCGTCGGCGCTCGGCGCTCCTTCGCAATAGGTGTTCGGGTACCTCCGGCATTCCTCGCCTCTCCCTGGCTTAGAGCGGCCCTGAGATGCCGCCGTCCTTCCTGACCCTCCAGAAGTGGATGGCCATGAAGATCACGACGACGAACGGAAGCATGAGCACGTGGAGCACGTACCACCGGAGCAACGTCTCGGTGCCGATCTCCTTGGTGCCGAGGAGTACGAAGCGCACCTGGTTCCCGAAGACCGGCGTGTAACCCATCATGTTCGTCCCCACCGTCACCGCCCACAGGGCCAGCTGGTCCCAGGGGAGGAGGTAGCCGGTGAAGGACAGCAGCAGCGTGAACTGCAGCAGCATCACGCCGACCACCCAGTTGAACTCCCTGGGTGGCTTGTAGGCGCCGTGGTAGAAGACGCGGCTCATATGGAGGAACACGGAGAGCACCATGAGGTGCGCTCCCCATCG
>JAUZEX010000321.1 GCA_030838815.1 Actinomycetota bacterium | reverse complement strand
CAACCCCCGCCCCACCTTTCCCGTCCGGCCCGGTGGCCGGGGCAACCCCGGCGTGAGCGGGCTCAGCCGGGACGACCTGGCCCGCCTCGGGGCGGCGGCCGAGGCCGCGGCCCGGCTCGGCGGGCGGTTGGTGGCGGAGCATTTCGGGGGCCTGGCGGCGGGGGTCGTCTCGAAGGCGCCGGGCGACTACGTGAGCGAGGTCGACGTGCGCAGTGAGCAGACCATCCGGGAGGCGCTGGAGCGCGACGCTCCCGGCATCGCCTTCTTCGGCGAGGAGGGCGGCGGCTCCCGGGGCGACCTGGGGTGGGTGGTCGACCCCCTCGACGGCACGGCCAACTTCCTCCACGGCTTCCCGATCGTCGGCGTGTCGGTGGCATTGGTGGAGGCCGGCCGGCCGGTGGCGGGTGCCGTCCACGCCCCGATGCTGGGTGAGACGTACACCGCCGTCCGGGGCGGCGGCGCCTTCCGCGACGGGCGCCCGATCCGGGTCGCCGAACGGCCGCCGGCGTCGGCCATCTGCAACACCGGATTCCCGTTCAAGCGCAAGCACCGCCTCGACGACTACCGCCGCGTGTTCGAGGGCGCCTTTCTCGCCCTCGAGGACCTCCGCCGGGCCGGGGCCGCCAGCCTCGATCTGGCCTGGACGGCGGCCGGCATCTTCGACGGCTTCTTCGAGATCGGGCTCGGCTCTTGGGACGTGGCCGCCGGCGCCCTGCTCGTGACCGAGGCCGGTGGGGTGGTCACCGACTGGGCCGGCGACGACGAGGCCTGGCTGTCGAGCGGCGACATCCTGGCCGCCCCGGCGCCCGTCCATCAGGTACTGCTCGACCTGGCCCGCCGCTAGACCGGGCCCGGACGCGCCTCACCGCCCCGGTCGGGCTGCTCGGGCTGGCTGGGGACAGCCGAGCGGGCTCTCTTCGAGGCGGTGAGGGTCCTGTGAGCGGTCACAGGAGGCACGTTCATCACGATACGGAAATCGGCCTCCGGCAACCATCCCGCTGCCCGGCGTCTTACGGGTCGGGCCAGCCTCACCATCGGTACTTTCCCGACGGAGCGGCCGGAGTCTGGGAAGGAATCGTGCCGGTTTTCCGGCACGATTCCTTCCCGGACTGTCGGAACCGCCGAAGAGATCAGGTACTGAGGCGGAATGCCTCCGACACCGATCTGGCCGCGAGGCGGAGGTGGGCCAGATCGTCGCCGAAGGCCCGGTAGACGCCGTCGGTGAAGGCGAACATGCGCTGCTCGTTCTTGATCGGGTCGGGCAGGCCGTTGCACACGAGCACCGCCACGAGGCCGGCGTCGGGGTCGGCCAGGCCCCGGGAGGAGGCCATGCCGCCGTGGCCGAAGGCTCGCCGGCCCGGCCCGCCGCTCATGCCGCCCGCCACCTGGACACCCAGGCCCCAGGGGGTCTTCTGGCCGCCGAAGATGACGTCGGGGAGGCCGTAGCGGTGCACGGCGGCCATGACCTCCACCGTGCGGGCCTCGAGCAGCGGGGGGCCGAACCCGAGGAGCGACTCGTAGAGGCGGCCCAGCTCCCGGGCGGGGCCCCGCATGCCGCCGCCGGGCTCGACCTTGGCCACGTGCCAGGCCTCGTTGTGGATCCGTTCGACGTGGTAGGGGAGCATCCGGATGCCGCCGCCGTCCGAGATGGCGATGGCGTGCCCCTTCCAGGCGACCGGCACGAGCCGGGGCCCGAGGGCCACCTGCTCGTCGGGTGGCACGCCGAGGCGGCTCTCTTTCATGCCGGCGGGGCCGAGGACCTCGTCGGCCACGTAACGGTCGATCGGCCGGCCGTCGACGGCCTCCACGACGGCGCCGAGGATCTTCCACCCGCTGGTCGGGTGGTAACCGGCCTTCGTCCCCGGCTCCCACTCGGCGGGATGGGCGGCGATGCGGGCCACGGCCTCGGCGTAGGGAATGTCGGTGTCGAACAACTCCCCCCGTCCGGCCATGGTGAAGCCGCCGGTGTGGGTGAGCACGTGGCGGACCGTGACCCGCTCCTTGCCCGCCCCCCAGCCATCGACGTACTCCGCCACCGGGTCGTCGAGCTCGAGTTGGCCCCGCTCCCAGAGCTGGAGGACGGCCGTCGTGGTGACCGGCTTTCCCGATGAGTACCACAGCATCACATCGTCGCGTTCGAGGGCCCGGCCGGGGGCGGCGATCGGGTCGGACTGGCCGACGGCCACGTCGAGGAGCGGTTCGCCGAAGCGGGAGACGTAGACCTGGACGCCGTCGTGAAGCCCTTCGGCCCGTTGGCGTTCCAGGGTCTCGGTGACCTCCGAGAACGCCGAATTGTGGAGATTGAGGGGGTTTGCCATCGCCCTCGAGCGTAGGCCCCGGAAATTCGTTTGACGCCCCGGTGGCGGGCGTGTTTCCCTGTCTTTTGATTACCAGATGGCCTGCGGGAAGCCGCGGGCCCGATGCGAAGGGAAGGCCTCGTGATCAGGATGCGCTCGACGAACAGCTGGGGCGGTTGCCCGGCCGTCGCGCGTCCTTACGCGTTCGGCCTCGCCCTCATCGAGACCCACGGCGCCGCGTCGGCGGCCACGGGGATCGATGCCCGGCCGTCCGTCGCTCTGAAGCCGTTCCCGGCCCGGTCACTCGAGGAGTCGTCGCCCTAGCAGCGACAGCACCGAAAGACTCCACGAGGCCGCCGGGCACACCCGGCGGCCTTTCTTGTTTTCCCGGCCCGCCACGTTTCTTTCGAAAGGAAGCACCGTGTTCGCTTACGAGCAAGTCCAGGTGTGGTGGGACGACGCCCTGTGCAACGACGGCTCCGGCGCGCTGCTCGACCTCTTCTTCTCGGAGCAGCTCGACGACATCGCCACCGCCAAGGCCTTCTGCCAGGCGTGCCCGGTGCGGGAGGCCTGCCTCGCCGGCGCCCTGGCCCGGCACGAGCCGTGGGGCGTGTGGGGTGGCGAGCTCTTCGCCAACGGCAAGATTCTGGCCCACAAGCGGAAGCGGGGCCGGCCGCCCAAGGTCCGTCCCGTCGAAGTCGAGTTCCCCGACGACATCGGACTCCCCGCCGCCCGCAGCGCTTAACCGCCCGGTCCGGTGAGAACCGGCGTTCGTTTCCCGGGGTGGAGCGGAAATGGAACGCCGGTTCGGCCGGGCGGCGTGGGCGGCCCCAACTGGCGTTCGTTTCCCGGGATGGAGCGGAAATGGAACGCCGGTTCGGCCGGGGCGGCGACTCGTCGGCGGCGACCGGCGGGGAGGGCGGCCCGGACTGGCATGCTGTTCCGGTGGACGATGCAGCGGCCGACGCCTCGGACAAGCCGGCGCTCCTGATTTCAGCCTGCCTGCTCGGCGTGGCGTGCAACCACGAGGGGCGGGGGTCGCCGAGGGCGGTGGTCGACGAGCTGGCCCGGCGGTACCGGCTCGTGCCGGTCTGCCCCGAAGTCCTCGGCGGCCTCCCCACGCCCAGGGCGGCGGCCGAGCTGACCGGCGGCGACGGCGCCGACGTGATCGCCGGCGCCGAGGGCGCCCGGGTGGTCAACGTCGAGGGCGACGACGTCACCGCCGCCTACCGCCGAGGCGCGGAAGCCGCCGTGACGCTGGCCCGGGCCGTGGGAGCGACCCGGGCGGTGCTCAAGGCACGGAGTCCTTCGTGCGGCTCGTCCGCCGTCTACGACGGGACCTTCAGCCGCCGCCTGGTCCCGGGCCCTGGGGTGACGGCCGCAGCCCTGGCGGCCGCCGGGCTGGAGGTCGGCTCGGAAGAGGACGCCGCCGCCGCTGAGCCTCCGACCGAGGAGAACGCCGCTCCCACGGGCTGAGCGGTCCCCCGGGATCAGAACCCGTCACCGGAGCGACCCCCGGAATTGGAAGCCTGTCATCGGGGAGGCGTCCGAAACTGGAATACGGTCCTGGGAGCGTCCCCCGCATCCAGCGCCCGCATCGGGCAACCGGGGATCAGAAGCCGTCGTAGGTCGTCCGGCGGGTCGTGACCCGGCGGCGCTCGACCACCGGCCGCTCCTCGACGACGTCGACCATGTCCGGGTCCTCGTCGTCCACGGTGACGAGCCGGGGCCTCCGGCGCCGGACGACCACCTCGGGCCCGTCGTCGTAGCCGACCGCCCGGCGGCGGGGCGTCCAGTCCTCCCAGAGCACGAGACTGGTCAGGAGGCCGAGCAGGCCGAGGATGATGAGGATCACGCCGACGGTGGCGAGGTTGATCCCGTTCGAAGGCATGTGCACGGCGAAGGCCAGGATCGCCCCCACGGCCATCAGGAAGATGCTGACACCGATGCCCATCTCGAATCTCCTTTTCCGATCTGTCGAGCCCCGTGTACCCCGCCGCCCGCGCCGCAATCCCGCCCCGGACGAGGGATGGGCGTTTCGTCCCTTCCCCCGCTGCGGGCATGGCATGCTGAGACGACCGGGCGCTTAGCTCAGCTGGAAGAGCGCCGCCCTTACAAGGCGGAGGTCGGGGGTTCGAAACCCTCAGCGCCCACGGTAAAAGCGCAGATCAGAGCCCCGTTCGCGCCACGAAGCGCGGGGCTGAGAGGA
>JAUZEX010000315.1 GCA_030838815.1 Actinomycetota bacterium | reverse complement strand
CGAGGATAGCAGCGACCTGGTCGACGGCCGCTTCGAGGTCGTCGTTGACGACGATCAGGTCGAATTCGGCCGCCATCGCCTCCTCGGCGTCGGCCTTGGCCAGCCGGCGCTCGATGCTGTCGAGGGCGTCGCCCGCCCGGGCCAGGAGCCGCTCCCGCTGCACCTCGCGGCTGGGCGGCCGGAGGAACACCAGCACCGCCTCGGGGAAGGCCTTCCGGACGGCCATGGCCCCCTGCACGTCGATTTCCAGGATCACGTCATCGCCCGCCGCGAGATGGTCGACGAGCGGCCGCCGGGGAGTGCCGTAGAAGTGGCCGAAGACCTCGAACGACTCCACGAAGTCGCCGTTCTCCTGCCACTTCTCGAACGTGGACCGGTCGAGGAAGACGTAGTCGCGCCCGTGGAGCTCGCCGGGGCGCGCCGACCTCGTGGTCGCCGAGATCGACAGCCAGGGTCGCGGTTCCCGGTCCAGGAGGCTGGCGGCGACGGTGCCCTTACCGGCTCCGGACGGGCCCGAGAGGACGAGCAGGACGCCCAGCGGCGCTAGCGCTCGAAGTGGGCCAGGAGGGCCCGCCGCTGGTGGGTGCCGAGGCCCCGGACGCGACGGTTCTCGCTGATCTCGAGCTCCTCCATCGTGCGGCGGGCCTTGACCTTCCCGACGCCGGGGAGCGACTCGAGAACGGTGACCACCTTGAGCTTGGCGACCGCGTCGTCGGTGTCGCCCTGTGACAGCAACTCGTCGAGGCTGATCGACCCAGCCTTGAGCTTCTCCTTCAGCTCGGCCCGCTGGCGACGGGCGGCAGCTGCCTTCTCGAGCGCCGCCTGGCGCTGCGCGGGATCAAGCTGCGGCGGGAGGGGCATAGCCTTGGGACCTCCGGAGGTGTAACGAAAATTGTTCGGACCCCGTGCGGTCCCACCTGCACGGTGGCGTCGCCGCCCGGGCCCCGACGAACCTGGTCAGTATAGGCAGACCCCTCGGCCCCACAACCCGTCCGTAACCGTGTTTTCATGCGAAATCGGCCCCCAGAAACGGTTTTCGCGTCACGGACGTGACAGACGGGGAACACGATGGACGCACTGCGGTTTCTCAGAGGAGGAGCGCGGCGCTCAGCGCGGCGGCGGCCGCTTCCGGGTCGGGCGCCCCCGTGACGGCCCGTCCGACCACCAGCAGGTCGGCTCCGGCGGCGATCGCCTCGGCCGGTGTGCCGATCCGGGCCTGGTCGTGGACGTCTCCGCCGGGGAGACGGATCCCGGGGACGACGGCCAGGAGACGTGAACCCTCCCGGGGGTACGGGGGTGTCCCCCGGAAACGCTGTACCGCCGGCAGCTCGCGGACCGAGCACACCACACCGCCGCAGCCGCCCTTTTCCGCGGCGCGGAGCCGGCCGGGGAACGCCGAGGCGTCAGGCTCGCTGGTGAGCACGGTCACGCCGAGGGCCAGGGGCCGGCCCGGGCCATCCTGCATTGCGCCGACCTCGGCCGCCCCGGTCTCGAGCCCCTCGACCCCGGCCCGGAGCATGTCGACCCCGCCGGCGGTGTGGAGGGTGACGTAGGCGACGCCGAGGCGGCCGACCTGCCGGGCGGCCTTGCCCACGGTGGTGGGGATGTCGTGGAGCTTGAGGTCGAGGAAGACCCGGCGGTCGGGGGCGGCCAGCGCCTCGACGGCGGCCGGCCCGGCCGCGGTGAAGAGCTCGAGCCCGATCTTGACCACGCCGAACCAGGGTTGGAGACGATCGGCGAGGGCGACGGCGGCGGGCAGGTCGTCGACGTCGAGAGCCAGGGCGAGGCGGTGGCGGGCGTCCGTCACCACTGCCGCCCTACCACTGGAGCCCTCCGACAAGGTCGGCGCTGCGGGCGACTCCGTGCCGCTGGCACCAGCGGGCCAGTTCGTCGGCGATGTGCTCCGCGGCCCGGGGGTCGAAGAAGGTCGCCGTTCCCACGCCCACCGCGCTGGCCCCCGCCAGCAGCATCTCGACGGCGTCGAGGCCGGTGCGGACGCCGCCCGTCCCGATGATCGGCGTCCCCGGAAGGGCCCGGGCGACGTCGGCCACGGCTCGCAGGGCCACCGGCTTGATGGCCGGGCCGGACAGGCCGCCGCCGCCGGCGCCGAGCCGGGGCCGGCGGGTTTCGGCGTCGATGGCCAGGCCGAGGACGGTGTTGATGAGGGTCAGCCCGGCGGCGCCGGCCCCCACCGCGGCGGCGGCCACGGCCACGAGGTCGGCCACGTTGGGGGAGAGCTTGGCGAAGACCGGGAGAGCATCCGCCGGCAACTGGTCGAGAACCGCGCCGACGGCCGCCGCGGTGGCATCGGGATGGGCGGCGAACATGTGGCCGCGGTCCTCGAGGTTCGGACAGCTGACATTCACCTCCAGGGCCGTCAGCCGGGGCAGCGCCGGGGCGAGGGCGGCGGCGGCCTTGGCGTAGTCGTCGACCGACCGGCCCCAGATCGAGACGATGACGCGGGCGCCGCGGGCCAGCAGCGGGGGCAGGTCGTGCTCCAGCCAGGCCTCGACCCCCGGGTTCTGGAGTCCGACCGAGTTGAGCATCCCGGCCGTGGCCTCCCAGACCCGCGGTGGCGGGTTCCCGTCCCAGGGATAGGGCGACAGCGACTTGGCCGTGACGGCTCCGAGCCGGGCCGGATCGCCGAGCCGGGCGACCTCGTCGCCGTGCCCGTAGGTCCCGGAGGCGGTGACGATGGGGTTGGGGAGCGTGACGGGCCCGAGCCGGCAGGTGAGGTCGACGCCGGGTTGGTCGGGCGGTGTCCGGTGCGGCCTGGTCACGCCCGTCCGCTCACTGGGACACGCTCACAGGAACACGCTCACAGGGGCAGGCGGAGCTGGGCGTCGCGGTGGTACTCCTGCAGGGAGCGGACCCGGGGCTCCTCGGTGCGGGATTCGGCGATGCCGGCGGCGGCGGCGAGGGCGGCGGCGATCGTCGTCAGGCAGGGGACGCCGTGGGCGCTGGCGGCGAGGCGGATGTGGGCGCCGTCGGCCCTCGGCCCCCGGCCCCGGGGGGTGTTGACGACGAGGTTCACCTTCCCGGAGGCGATGAGGTCGACGGCGTCGACGCCGACGACGACTTCGGGGACACCCCGAACCCCGGCGACTTCGGGGACACCCCGAACCCCGGGGGCATCGGGGACACCCCGAACCCCGGGGGCATCGGGG
>JAUZEX010000276.1 GCA_030838815.1 Actinomycetota bacterium | reverse complement strand
TGGATCGTCGAGCCAGAGACCTCGCCGCCCCGCTTGATGATGGCGTCGGTTCCCGGTTGACGTCGAGCAGGGCGGACTACTTTTCCGGACAGTCCACCCCGTCGACCGGAATCCGGGCCAGGAGAGCGGTTCCCTGCCCGGGCGGGCTTGTGGTCTCGATCGTTCCCCCGAGGGCCTCGACCCGGTCTCTCAGACCGATGAGTCCGGAGCCGCGGTCGGGATCGGCGCCGCCGACACCGTCATCGCGGATGGACACCTCCACCAGCGCGCCGTCGAATGTGAGCTCGACGTGCACCGCGGAGGCTCGGGCGTGCTTGGCGGCGTTGCTGAGGGCTTCCGAAGCGACGTAGTAGGTCGCCACCTCGACCCGCTCCGGAAGTCGCCGGGCGCCATGAAGATCGAGTTTGACGGGCACGCCGGCGTGGCGGGCGAGCGTCTTCAGCGCAGGGCCGATGCCACCATTGGTCAGGATTGAGGGATGGATACCCCGAGCGATGTCCTGGAGCTCCTCCGTGGCGTGGGCCAGGCCCAGGGCGGTTTGGCTCAACGCGTCCCTCAGCTTGACCAGCTCGGGGGGGACCTCGGCTTCCGCCGCCCGCAGCGCCAGAGCGAGCGCGACGAGCCGCTGTTGGGTTCCGTCGTGCAGGTCGCGCTCGATGCAGCGGCGGGTCTCGTCGGCGGCGGCCACCACCCGGGAGCGCGAGGCGATGAGCTGCGCCCGGCTCTCCGTATTGAGGATGGCGGTGTCAATGAGATCGGTGAAGTCGACCAGGCGCTGTTCGGCATCGGCGGGCAGCGACCTGTTCCGCGACGCGATGGCGAACCCGCCCCAGAGACGACCCTCGACGACAACCGCCGCCGCGACCGCGCACCGCGCTCCCATTTGGCGCAGGCCGTCCGCCACCGGGCCGCACGCGTCGCTCCAGTCATTGCAGCGCGCCAGGCGTCCGGTGCGCAAGAGGGCGGTCACGGCGGCGTTGAGTTGCCAGCAACTCCCCACACTGATCACGCCGGGATCCAGGCCCACCAGGGCGACGACCGTGGCTTCGCCGTCGGGATCGAGGCGGAACATCATCGTGCCGTCGGCGCCAAGGACACTCCTGGCCTCCCGGGCGACGGCCGCAAAGACTTCAGCCGGCGCCGCGCCGCTGGCGACGAGCGTCGCCACCCGCCGCAACGCCGCCTGCTCCTCCGCCAGTAGGCGCAGGTCGTCGCGGCTGGCCTCGACCATCCGCTGTGCCTGGCGCAGTTCGTCCTCGGCCCGCCGGCGGCGAATGTCCCCGCCGCCCGCCAGCCAAACGATGAGCGCCGGCGGGCTCGGCCACGTCAACGCGAACCAGGGGACCATCGACTGGAGGCCCCACGCGGGCCCGTCACCACGGCGATGCGCCGGGACTGGGCCAGCGCCTTGAAGCTCACGCTGGCCGCCGGCCCCGACTCAAGCGTGCCGCCGATCGCTCATGACGACCTCCTTCTCGTCGTGGCAGTCCATAGCTGGCTTGTGCGCAGCACGCCCTCCTCCACTCCGAATTCCTTGACGATGCCTGATGGCATCGTCGCTGCACCACCCCAGGTTTCGCATCGGGGCGTCCCCCGGGCGAACCCCCCCGACTTTCGAAAAAACCAGGGGGTCGCCCCGGGGGGTGCCCCGGTGCGGACTCGGGGAAGCGAACCCAGGATGACGTCACCATCCATGGTGACAGGGAAGGTGCCCGCCTAATGATCGGAGTGCGTAGGGCCGCGACGGCCGCCGCCGCCGTGTTACTGGTGCCCTTCGCGGCGAGATCGGCAGCACCCGCGACGGCGGCGCCCGTGTCCGTCCCGGTGCAGAGCCGAGCGGTCAGCTTCCAGGTGCACAACACCAACCGCTCGATGGTGCCCTGCGCCAGTGACGGCGCCGCCTACACGATCGTGGGCCACCTGGTGGGGCCCGCGGCGCCACCGGGCGCCGAGAGCACGGCGCGGCCCGTGGTGCTGGACCTCCACGGGCTCGGCTTCGGCGAGTTCTTCTGGAGCTTCGACGCCGTTGGAGGCTACGACTGGGCCCGCACCCTGGCCGAGCGCGGCGTCGCCTCAGTGGTCATCGACCGCATCGGGTACGGGCGCAGCGGCCACCCGCCGGGAGCGCAGAGCTGCATCGGCGCCCAGGCGGATGTCGCACACCAGATCGTGCAGCAGCTGCGCTCCGGAGGCTACGCGCTGGAGGGCGGTGACGCGGTGAAGTTCGTCCGGGTGGCACTCGCCGGCCACTCGGCGGGCGGGGCCATCACCCAGGTCGAGGCGTACTCCTTCCGCGACGTGGACGGAGTGATGGTGCTGAGCTTCTCCGATCTCGTCGGTTCGCTCCGGACGTACACGGCGCTGACGCAAGCGGTGGTTGTCTGTCTGGGTGGGGGCAACCCACCCGGCCACGCCCCCTTCGGTCAGAGCGACGCTGACTTCCAGGCGCTGATGTTCCACGACGCCGATCCGAAAGTGATCGCCGCCGTCACCGCCAGACGCAACCCCGAGCCCTGTGGCGACGACGCGTCCCTCCTCGCCGCCATCGCCACTGACGTGCGGGAGGTGCCCAGCATCACCGTGCCCGTCCTGCTGCTCATCGGCGACCACGACGCGGTGTTTCCGCCGCCGGCCCTGCAGAGCCAGCCCCGGCTCTTCGCCGGGAGCCACGACGTCACCGCCGTCACCATCCCTGACACCGGCCACGCGGTGACCGTCGAACGCTCGGCAGGGGTCACCCGGGACGCCGTCATTTCCTGGCTGTGCGGTCACGCGTTCTGCGCCGCGGATCCGGCGAACCACTGACTCATCGAGCTGTTCGCCCACGGGTCGGCCTCGTCCCCTCGGGGAGGCCAAGAAAGGAACACGGCCATGTCCGAATTCACCCAAACCAAGCCCGTCCTCGAGCCGGCCGCCCAGGCGTTCGTCGAGGCCACCGCCGATCCTCCCTACCTGTTCGAGCTCGGGCCGATCGAGGGCCGCAAGGCGGTCGACGAGGTCCAGGCGGGGGAGATCGCCATGCCCGACATCGACGAGGAATGGGTCACTGTCCCCGGTGGCCCGAGCGGCGAGGTCAGCGTTCGGATCGTCAAACCCGCCGGGGCAACGGGGCCCCTCCCCGCCGTCCTCTATATCCACGGCGCCGGCTGGGTGTTCGGTGACGCCCACACCCATGACCGGCTGGTGCGCGAACTCGTCGTCGGCGCCAACGCCGCTGTGGTCTTCCCCGAGTACAGCCGCTCACCCGAAGCGAAATACCCCACCGCCATCGAGGAGGTCTTCGCCGTCGCCCGCTGGGTCGCCACCCAGGGAGCGGCCAAGGGCCTGGACGCATCGCGGCTCGCCGTGGCCGGCGACTCGGTCGGCGGGAACATGGCCGCCGCCCTCACGCTGCTGGCCAAGGAGCGAGGCGAGGTCACCTTCGTCGCCCAGGTGCTCTTCTACCCGGTGACCAACGCCGCCTTCGACACCCCCTCCTACGACCAGTTCGCCACGGGATACTTCTTGCGCCGCGACGGCATGCAGTGGTTCTGGGACCAGTACACCACCGACGACGGGGAGCGGGCGGAGATCACCGCCTCGCCGCTGCGCGCCAGTCTCGAGCAGCTCGCCGGACTCCCGCCGGCGTTGGTCATCACCGGCGAAGCCGACGTCCTGCGTGACGAGGGCGAGGCCTACGCCGCCAAGCTGCGGGCCGCCGGTGTCGCGGTCACGACCGTGCGCTACGCCGGCATCACCCACGACTTCGTGATGCTCAACGCCCTCCGCGGAACTCAGGCCGCCGAAGGCGCCATCAGCCAGGCCATCGCCGCCCTCCGAGCCGCATTGTCCGGCTAGCCGTGAAGTTCCTCTTCGACAACGAGGCTTTCTCCTTTGAGACGTTGCGCACCGCCGGTTTCGCCGCCTATGGCGGGGCCGACCTCGGCGAGGTGCTCGCCACGGCCGCCGCCATCGGGGAGGGGGACGAGGCCGGCTGGCACCAGGCGTGGAAGGCCACGGCGCAGCGGCTGGCGGAAATCGGGGAGCAGGCGCTGGCGTCCGGACACCGCGTCAGCGCCCGGGAGGCGTTGTTGCGGGCATCGAACTACTACCGCACCGCCAGCGCCTTCCTGCTCGAGCAGCCGGCCACGGATCCGGAGATGACGCTGCTCTCCGCCGGCCAAAGCGACACTTTCGCCGCCGCGGCCGCGTTGTTCGACACTCCCGTCCTGGCCGTGTCCATCCCCTACGAGGACACCACGCTGCCGGCCTACCTGTTCCTCGTCGACGACTCCGGCGGGCCGCGCCCGACCATCATCTACAACAGCGGATACGACTCCACCCGCGAGGAGTCGTACTTCGTCATCGCCGCCGCTGCGCTGCGCCGGGGATACAACGTGTTGGCCTTCGACGGGCCGGGGCAAGGCGCCGCACTACGCGACCAGAAGTTGGTCATGCGCCCGGACTGGGAGGCGGTGGTCACCCCGGTCGTCGACTATGCGCTGACCCGGGCCGAGATCGCCGCCGACGAGATCGTGCTGTTCGGCTACAGCCTCGGCGGCTATCTCGTCGCCCGGGCCGCCCCCTTCGAGCACCGCGTCGCCGCCCTCATCCTCGACGACGGCATCCACGACTTCTCCGCCGCCTTCGCCGGGAGCCTGCCGCCGTTCATCGGGTCGTGGATCGACGAGGGTCGCGACGACGTTGCGGTCCCCGTGCTGACGATGCTGGCGGCGCTGAGCACGCAGGTGCGGTGGGGGCTGCGCAACGGGGTGTGGGTCACCGGGGCCGACTCCTTCGCCGACCTGATCCGCAAGGTCAGGGACTACACCCTCGACGGCATCGCCCACCAGATCGTGGCCCCCACCCTGATCCTCGAC
>JAUZEX010000268.1 GCA_030838815.1 Actinomycetota bacterium | reverse complement strand
GTGGAGGTAGAACACGTCGCCGGGATAGGCCTCCCGGCCCGGGGGCCGGCGCAGCAGCAGGGAGATCTGGCGGTAGGCCTCGGCCTGCTTGGACAGGTCGTCGTACACGACCAGCGCCGCCTGGCCCTCGTCCATCCAGTGGCTGCCGATGGCGCAACCGGCGTAGGGGGCCAGGTACTTGAACGGCGCCGGGTCGGAGGCGGGGGCGTTGACCACCACGGTGTACCGCAGTGCGCCGCGCTGCTCGAGAACGGACACCACCTGGGCCACGGTGGACGCCTTCTGGCCCACGGCGACGTAGATGCACCTCACCCCCTGATCGCGCTGGTTGAGGATGGTGTCGACGGCGATGGCCGTCTTGCCCGTCTGGCGGTCGCCGATGATGAGCTCCCGTTGCCCCCGGCCGATCGGGGTCAGGGCGTCGATGGCCTTGATCCCCGTCTGCAGCGGTTCTTTCACCGGCTGGCGCTCGACCACGCTCGGCGCCGGAAACTCCAACCGCCGGGTCTCGGTGCTGTCCAGCGGGCCCTTGCCGTCGAGCGGCCGGCCGAGGGCGTCGATCACCCGGCCCAGGAGGGCCTCGCCGACCGGCACCGACAGGATCCGCCCGGTCGCCTTGACGGTGTCGCCCGCTTCGATGCGCGCCACGTCGCCCAGCACCACGGCGCCGATCTCGTCCTCGTCGAGGCTGAGGGCGAGGCCGAGCAGTCCGTCGGAAAACTCCAGGATCTCGTTGAGAGCGGCGCCGGGCAGCCCGTCGAGACGGGCGATGCCGTCGCCGACCTCGATGACCTGTCCCACCTCCTCCTGGACGAGCCCGGTCCGGAAGCCGGCCAGGTGCTTCTCGAGGGCGGCGGTGATGTCGGAGGCGGTGACGGTCAGCTCAGCCATGCCCGTCCTCGTCGGCCTCCTCGAGCAGCTCCCGCAGGCGGCGGAGCCGGGTGCGGACCGTGCCGTCGATGACCCGGTCGCCGACGCGGGCGTGCACACCTCCGAGCACGCCGGGATCGACGAGGACATGGACGTCGACCGTCCGCCCGGTGGCGTGGGACAGGGCCCGGGCCAGGCGCTGGCGCTGGCCGTCGTCGAGCCCGACGGCGGTCGTCACCTCCGCCACCACCCGCTGGCGTTCGCCCGCCGCCCGGGCCAGGAAGTCGTCCACGATCGCCGGCAGCTCCGTGGTCCGTCCGCTCAGCACCACGAAGGCCAGCAGGCTGCGGGTGAGGCGGTGGTACCGGCCGAAGACGTCCTCCAGGAGGTCGAGGCGCCGGACGGCCGGAATGGCGGGGTCGGCCAGGGCATGGCGGAGCCGGCCGTCGCCGTCGATGGTGCGGGCGGCGACGAACAGCTCGTCCTCTACTGTTTCGAGGACACCCTCGGCCCGGGCCACCGCGAAGAGGGCGGCGGCGTAGCCGTCGGCCCGCGCCGCGCCGCTGGTGGCCCGGGCGGGTGAAGCGGCCGGGTTCCGACCCGCCATCGTTAGCGCCGGCTCCCGGCCGGCATGACGTCGACCTCATCGATGTAGCGGTTGACGAGATCCAGGTGGGCCTGGTGGTCGAGGCTCCGCTCGACCACCTTCTCGGCCAGGGTGACGGCGAGGTCGGCGACCTGGCGCCGGAGGTCGGCCCGCACCCGGGCCACGGTGGCTTCGAGGTCAGCCTCGGCCCGGGCCCGCAGCTCGCCGGCCTGCGCCTCCGCCTGCGCCATCAGCGCCTGGCGCATCTCGTCCGCCGCCCGGCGCGACTCCTCGATGATGCGTCCGGCCTCGGCCCGGGCATCGGCCAGCTGGCCCCGGTACTCCTCCAGCACGTGCCGGGCCTCGACCCTGGTCGCCTCGGCCGCCTCGAGGTCGTGGCGGATCCTGTCCTGCCGGGCCTGGAGCGACGCCCGGATGGCGGGCAACGCGACCTTGGACAGCACTACGAAGAGCACGATGAAGGCCAGCCCCCCGTAGATGAGCTCGTTGGTCTGGGGGAGGAGCGGGTTGAACGTCTCGTTCACGGTCGCCCCTAGCCGGCGAACCGGATGAGGATGAAGACGACGAACCCGATCAGGGCCAGCGCTTCGGTGAAGGCGATCCCCAGGAACATCGTCGTCCGAGTCACCCCGGCCATCTCGGGCTGGCGGGCCATGGCCTGGATGGCGTTGCCGACCACGATCCCGATCCCGATGCCGGGCCCGATGGCGGCCAGGCCGTAGCCGAGCCCGGCTCCGATGGCTGACAACCCGTCCTTGGCCTGGCTGGCGGAGTCGGCGGCGGCCTGGGCGAGGAGCAGATGGGTCACCCGATGTCCTCCACGGCCTCGGGGTGTACGGACTGCCCGATGTAGACAGCCGTCAGGATGGTGAAGATGTAGGCCTGCAGCACTCCGACCAGCAGCTCGAAGGCGGTGAGGGCGACGGCGGCGGCGACCGGCAGCGGCAGGATGACGACCGCGGCGGACCTGGTCCACAGCGCGGCCGAGATCACGAAGAAGGCCACCAGCAGGAGATGTCCGGCCATCATGTTGGCGAAGAGCCGGATGGCCAGGGAGAAGGGCTGCACGACGAAGACGGACAGGAACTCGATCGGTGCCACCAGCACATAGAGGGGCTTCGGCACTCCGGGGGGGAACAGCGCGTGCTTGAAGTACTGCACCGGTCCCTGCGTCTTGATCCCCACCGCGATGAAGAGGACCCAGGTCTGGAGGGCCAGGTACAGGGGGATGGCGATCCGGGACGTGGGCGGGAACTGGACCAGCGGCACGATCCCCCACAGGTTGAGGACGAGGACGTAGCAGAACACGGTGGTGAGGAACGGCACCCACCGGTCGCCGTCCGGTCCCATTCCCTCCCGGGCGATGTCGCGCTCCACGAACTCGAGCGCCGCTTCGACCACGTTGCGGATCCCGGTGGGGACGAGCTGGCGCCGCCGGGCGGCGGTGAGAAACACGCCGGCCACGATGGCGACGGTGATCCACAGGAGCAGCACGGTCTTGTTGATCTCGAACGGGGTGCCCGGCAAGGCCAGGCCCGGCCAGTCGAACAATCCCCTGACGGACGGGAAGTGCAGGGCGAGCACGCCGCTCACCTCGTCCCGCCGGCGGCGGCCGCCACGAGCCCGAGGTGGGCGAGGGCCAGGGTCACGGCCAGCGCCGGGAGGTCGACCAGAGGCAGGTGGTGCAGGAGGAGCACGACGGCGGTGATGGCGGCCAGCCGAACCACGTAACCTCCGAGGGCCACGGCGGCCACGAGCGCCAGGGAGATCCCCGCCGCCCAGTCGAGGCTGCGGCCCGCCAGGGACAGGTTGGCGGCGGCCAGCGCCACGCCCGTCCCGGCCGACAGCCCCGCGCCGGGGCCCCGTAGTCCCGTCGCCGCCAGCATCAGCAGCGGAGCGGCCAG
Source organism: Actinomycetota bacterium (assembly GCA_030838815.1). Taxonomy (GTDB): domain Bacteria; phylum Actinomycetota; class Acidimicrobiia; order IMCC26256; family BP-133; genus BP-133. The sequence goes on along the minus strand of JAUZEX010000268.1, from coordinate 1,906 downwards.
CAGGCCGTGGCGCAGGAGATGTCCGGGGGCGAGCGTCGGGGCTATCGGCCGGAGCTGCGCCATGGGCGCTTCTCCTCCTCCAGATCACACTGGTACCGGTAGGCGTAGTAGGCCCGGGTGAAACCCCCGGCCGTGCCCAGTACCAGCAGGGCGATCGTGAACAGCGGCACGGTCCCGAGGCGGTCGTCGGCGGCCAACCCGAGGAAGGCCAGCAGCAGGGGGATGACGGCCATCTCGACCGCCTGCGTCAGCCCGTCCCCGCCACCCCGCCCGTTCTGCACCGCTCGAGCGTCGCGCCCCCTCCGACGGCCACACATCCCCGGATCGCGTGGTTCTCGTTGCCGAACCACGCGAACGCGGGATGAGGCTCAGGTCTTTCCGCTGGTCACGGTCCGGCCTTCGTTGGTCTCCGTGCTGTCCCGTTCGACGACCTGGCGGGTCAGTTCGACCCGGGAACCGATGTCGAGCTTGCGGAAGATCTGGCGGAGATGGAAGTCGATGGTGTGGGGCGACAGGAACATGCGGCCGGCCACCTGCCGGTTGGTCAGGCCCTGGGCGACGAGGTCGGCCACGCTGCGCTCGGTGTCGGTGAGGCTCTCCCACCCGCCCACCGGCCGGACGGCCTGGCGCCAGTGGCGGCGCCGCACCCCGAGGCTCCGCAGCCGGCTCCGGACCCGTCCGGCGTCGATGACGGCGCCGGCCCGCTCGTAGGCGGCCATGGCCTGGTCGAACTGGGCCAGGGCGCCGCACCGGTCGCCGGCCTCGGCCAGCACGACCCCGGCGTCCTCGGAGGCCGAGGCCTGCGCCCAGGGATGCGGGTGCTGGCGGGCGGCGTGGATCAGCGCCCCGGGGTCCTGGTCCAGTACGCCCCGGGCATGCTCGGCCACGGCGGCCACCCCGGGAAAGGCGGCATTGTCGTCGGCGAGCTCGGCGGCGGCGACGACGAGCGCCTTCGCCCGGCGATGCTCGCCGGCGTCCACGGCCGTCCGCACCATCCACCCGGCGGCGGCGGGCTCCTCCACCAGCAGCGTTCGGTATTCGGGGAGGCCGTCGTAGACGGTGGCGAGCACCGCCATCGCCTGCTTGGCGCCGTGCTCGGCGCGGGCCAGTTGCGCCTCCAGGAACGTGCCGCGGGCCGAGCCGAAGAGATCGGGGCTGTCGAGCAGCGCCGTTCGGTGCCGTTCGAGGTGCTGCGCCGCCCGGAGAAGGTCGCCCCGACGGAGGGCGGCGGCCGCGAGCACGCACAGCGCCTCCGGGAGCATCGGGTGGGCCTGGGGCGCCCCGGTGTCCGAGGCCCCGGTGTCCGAGGCCCCGGCGCCAGACCCTGCGGTCACCAGCTCGGCAAACTCGGAGGCAGGGTCCTCGGCCCAGGCCGCTCCGGCCTCGGCGGCGTCGAGGTCCCCGGCCTCGAGGGCGAGCCGGGCCCGGACGGTGGCCAGGGCGGCGGCGGCCCTGCGGTCACCGGTGGGCGCGGCGTCGGCGGCCACCGTCTCGAGCACCCGGGCCGCTTCGTCGGAGCGGCCGAGGTCGGTCAGCATGGCGGCCAGGACCAGAGCCGGATCGGTGACGTCGGCCGGGCCGGTCCCGACCGGTGACGGCTCGGCGCGGCGGACCGCTTCCCGAGCCCGCTCCAGCGCTTCCCCGAGGCGACCGTCGCACCACGAGGAAAGCGACAGGACGGTCAGCTCGCGGTCCGTTCGGGCCGGGGGAACGGCCAGCGGGAACTCGGCGAAGCCCGCCCCACCCGCGGCCGCTCGGTCGTCGCGGTCCTGCAGTGGGTTGGCCGTGCCCATCTGGCGCCGCACGGCCTTGCGGATGGGCTCGGGAATGGTCTCGGCCACCGCCCGTCGGGCCAGACCGCACCAGAACTCCAGCTCGGGGCCGGCGCTTCGCAGGAGGCCGGTCT
>JAUZEX010000421.1 GCA_030838815.1 Actinomycetota bacterium | reverse complement strand
CGTCTGGATGGCCTCGCTGATGGGGGCATACGGCATGCCGTCGCGTTCGTAGCAATGGCCCCACAGGACGAGCACCCCCTCCCGCTCGATCCGTTCGGCCACCTCTTCGACCAGTCGCGTCTTGCCGATGCCCGGCTCTCCGCCGACGAGGCCGAGCCCGCCCCGGTGGTCGAGCGCCTCCGCCCACCAGCCCCGCAACCGCCGGAGCTCGGCCTCCCGACCCACGATCGGGATCCGCTCGGCACGGGTGGCCGCTCCGGGCCGGGTCTCGTAGTGGATCTCGAAGGCGGAAACCGGAAAGGGAACGCCGTCGAGATCGAGCTCGCCCAGGTCCGTCAACCCGAACCGGAGCCGCCCCCCGAGCAACCCCACCACGACGTTGGTGCACAGGATCCCTCCGGCGGCCGCCCGTCCGCAGAGATGCCGGGCGACGAGCACCGGGATCTCCGACGGACCTCCGCCGCCCGCCGCGCCGGCGTGGAGGGCCACACCGAGCGACAGGCCGGAGCCCAGAGGCCGGGCCGCCCGCTGCAGGGCGACTGCACCACGCAGAGCGTCAGCCGCCGAGGGGAACTCGGCCACGAGCGGGCCCGCCCCCTGCTGGGCCCGTTCACCGCGATGTTCGGCGAGTACCTGCACGAGCTCGGGGAGTCCGGCCCAGACGTCTTCCGTGTCCTGTCCCGAGGACTCCGCGCCGCCACCGGACCTGATCGCCCTGGCGACCAGCAGCGTGACGAGCCCACCCCCGGTCACAGTCGGCACAGTATGCCCGCGCCGAGCCAGGCCTGCCATCGCCAGGTCAGGCGTTGACTCAACTACCAGGACGCGTGATGTGCGCTGAACCCCTGCTCGGCCACGGTGGACCTGCACAAGCAGGATTTCTCGCCCTCCGGAGCCTCGTGGCCCTGCCTGACTTCTTCATTGCCGGAGCACCGAAAGCCGGCACCACCGCGCTCCACCGGGCGCTGTCCCGCCACCCGGCGCTCTTCCTGTCATCGGTGAAGGAGCCGAAGTTCTTCCTGTCGCCCGGCGTCCGCCCCCGGCGCCAGACCGGTCCGGGTGACGCCCACAGCGCCCGGGAGTGGATCTGGCGTCAGAGCCGGTACGAGGCGCTCTTCGACGGGGCGCCCAGCGGCGCCCAACGGGGCGAGAGCACCCCGTTCTACCTCTACGACCGGGCCGCCCCGGCCCGCATCGCCCGGGCGGTCCCCAGGGCCAGGATCGTCGTCGTGCTGCGCGACCCCGTCGACCGGGCCTACTCCAACTGGATGCACCTGTGGTCCGACGGGCTCGAGCCGATCGCCGATTTCGAGGCGGCCTGCGCCGCCGAGGACGAGCGCATCGGCGCCGGCTTCGCTCCGTTCTGGCATTACCGCCGGCTCGGCTGCTACGGGGAGCAGCTCGAGCGGCTCTTCGGCCTCTTCCCCAAGGAGCAGGTCTGCATCATCCACTACCGGGACCTCGTGCACCGGCCGCAGCAGACCCTCGACATCATCTGCGGGTTCCTCGGTGTCGAGCCCGGCCTCCACCTCGCCGTCCCACACGAGAACACCCGGCGCCTCACCCGCCCCGGCCCGGGAACGTCGGTCCTGGCCCGGCTCATGCGGGCCGGCGCCGCCCTCGGTGCCCACGCACCCCCACAGGTCTGGCGGGCCGCCAGTCGCCCGCTGCTGTGGGCCCTGCACCGTGACGGGATCCCCCGGCCGGAGCTCCCCGTCGCGGCCCGCCGCCGCCTGCTCGCCTTTTACGCCGACGACATCATCCGACTCGAACGGGTCACCGATGACTCCTATTCGGACTGGCTCGTCGACCACGGCCGGGGTGCCTTCCCGGCCCGGGCCGTCAGTTCACGATCTCGAGGACGGCCATCATCCCCATGTCCTCGTGGTTGAGGATGTGACAGTGGAAGACCGTCTTCCCGGTGAAGTCGGTGAATTTCGTGCGCACGGTCACCTCTCCCCCGACCGGAAGGTTGACGGTGTCCTGCCAGCTCAGCGCCCGGTTTTGCCGCCCGTTGATGCTCATGACCTGGAAGTCGTTGGTGTGCACGTGGAACGGGTGCTGCTCGCCGGAGGTATTGCGGATCGTCCACTCCTCCACCGTGTTCAGCCGGGAGCGGACGTCGACCCTGTTCGGGTCGAAGACCTTGCCGTCGATGAAGACGTTCCCGGCCGCGTCCTCGGAGAAGACGATGGTGCGACGCGCCGCGATGGGCGCGTCGGTCAGGTCCTCCATCGGGGCGAAGGTGGTCGGCAAGACCGCCGGGGGCATCGGTGTACCGCTGGAGACGAGGGTGGCGAGGTTCTGCTGCGGGAACTGGTTGCCCACCGGCCCGGTGTCGTAGGCCAGGGTCTCCAACTGGGTGCGGCCGGGTGGTCCGCCTTGCACGAGCACGTCGTAGCGGGCACCGGGGGGCATCACGATCGTGTCCGTGGACCACAGGTCGCGGACGGGGTTGGCGTCCTGGGCGATGACGTGGAAACGCTCACCCCCGAGGTGGAGCCGGTAGTAGATGTTGGCGCTGATGTTGGCCAGCCGCCACAGCTGCGTCTCGCCCGGCCGGATCGGGATGGTCGGGTTGAGCTGGCCGTTCACCGTCCGGTTCGTCGGCGAACTGGCGTGCAGGTTCTGGGTCCGGATGGAGTCGCCGTCCACCTGGAAGTCCTTCAGGGCGACGACATGCTCGGTGATGCCCTTGAGATCCCCGGGGAGGTACCGCGCCAGCCCGTCGACGATGATGACGCCCGAAAGCCCCCCGCCCACCTGCCCCGCGGAGTCGGGATGGGCGTGGGAGTGGTACCAGTAGGTGCCCGGCGCCAGGTTGTCGGGGAACCGGTACACGTAATGGAACGTCTTGCCCGGCTCGATGTGCACGAAGATGTTGTCGGAGTTCCCGGCCGGCGACACGTGGAGCCCGTGGACGTGCAGGTTGGTGACCGACCCCAGCCGGTTCACCATCGTCAGGTCCATCCGGTCACCGGGACGGAACCGCAACGTGGGCGGCATGTAGAAGCCGTTGTAGGTCAGGGCCCACAACCGGCGACCGGCGAGATCCACCTGACGCCGCTCGACCACGATTTTCACCTGCAGGACGCCGTCCCGGCTCGAATACTCCGGTGGCTCCCGGAGCGTCTGGCCGACCTGTTGCGCCATGCTCGGCTGGTCGCCGACCAGGACGGTGACGGCTGAGACCAAAGTCGCAACCGCTAGCAGCGCGGTGAATCGACGAGGCAGCACCCGCCGAAGATACCGCACTTGTGGGGTCAGAGTTAATGGTGAGGACCCCGAGGTCTGGAGCGGGCGACGAGAATCGAACTCGCGTTCTTAGCTTGGGAAGCTAATGTTCTGCCTCTGAACTACGCCCGCAGCGTGCGGACAGAATAGCGGCTCGGCTCCGGGGTCACTTCACCAGCGAGATGACCGACTTGAAGGCCGGGTGCTCGGCGCTGCCGAGCCATTCGAAGATCACCATCTCCGTGGTGACGATCTCGGCGCCGGCCCGTTCCATGCGCCGGAGGGCGGCCTCGCGGTTCTCGGGCCGGCGGGAGCCGATGGCGTCGGCGGCCACGTACACCCGCCGGGACCGGTCGAGGAGGCCGAGCACGGTCTGGAGCACACAGACGTGGGCTTCGCAGCCCGTCACCACGATGTGGTGCCCGGCCGGGAGGGCGTCGACCACGCCGTTCGCCAGGCAGGCGTCGAACTCCATCTTGGCCAGCGGCGCCGCTCCCTCGGGGTGGGCGAGCTCGGGCACGGTGGGGCCGAGGCCCTGCGGGTTCTGCTCCGTCATGAGGATGGGTACCTCGAGGTGCTCGGCCGCCGCCAAGAGCCGGGCGGCGTTGCCCACGACCTCGGCGGCGCCGTCGATCGCCTTCATCAGGCGCTCCTGGAAGTCGATGAGGACGAGGACGGACCGGGTGCGATCCAGGGTGGGCATGGAGGCAAAATAGGTCATGCTCACAGCCGAGGAGTACCGGGAATCGCTGCGCCGCTACCGGCCGCGGGTATTCGTGGACGGCGAGGCGGTCGGGTCGGTGGCCGACGAGCCCCGGCTGGCGCCGGGCATCGCCGCCATCGGCGTGACCTATGACTTCGCCACCCGTCCCGAGTACGCCGAGGTCATGACGGCCAAGCAGGCGACCTCGGGCCGGACCGTCAACCG
>JAUZEX010000114.1 GCA_030838815.1 Actinomycetota bacterium | reverse complement strand
AGCCGGCCCACCATGGCGGAGCTCGGTGCGGCGCTGGACGAGGTGGCGGCGTCCGATGCCCGGGTGGTCGCCCTGCGGGGGGCGGGGGAGCGGGTCTTCGTCTCCGGCGGTGACCTGAAGGAGCTGGCCTCGATCCGCACCGAGGCCGAGGCGCAGGCCATGGCCATGACGATGCGGACCCTCCTCGACCGGGTCGCCTCCCTGCCTGTCCCGGTCGTGGCCGCCCTCAACGGCCACGCCTACGGAGGCGGTTGCGAGGTGGCGATGGCCTGTGACCTCCGTCTGGCCGCCGACGACGTGAAGCTGGCCTTCAACCAGGTCGACCTCGGCATCATGCCCGCCTGGGGCGGAATCGAGCGCCTACAGGCCGTTGTCGGCCGAGGCCGGGCCCTCTACCTGCTGACCACCGGCCTTCCGATCGACGCCCCGACCGCGGCCGCCTGGGGCCTCGTCGAGCAGGTCGTTCCCCGCCCCGAGTTCGACGACCGTCTCATCGAACTCCTCGACCGGATGGCCCGGGCCCCCCGCGACGCCCTCGTCGGAATCAAAGCCGCCGCCGACGCCGCCCGCCCTGCCGCCCGCCCCGACCTCGCCCCCGCCGCCACCGCCAGCTTCGCCGCCACCTGGATCGGCGAAGCCCACTGGACTGCCGTCGCCGCCATGGAAGAACGCCGCCGCCAGGCCCGCGCCCCGCGCTAGCCCGCCGTCCGACCCCGTCCGACCCCGTCCGACCCTGTCCGACCCCGTCCGACCGCCGTGCCGTTCCCGCTGTCGCACCCCGCCGTCCCACCGCCCACCGCAACCGGTGACGATCCGGGGTGCATTCACGGCCGTCAACGCTCGTCCGGCGCAACAGGTTGCAGTCCATGGTGGAGGCGGGCGGCCCTGGGGCCGAGAAATCGCGAAAGAATCCTCGTCCCCCTGTCGATTCCGGCGCAGGCCGTTCGTAGCTGGGGTGAAAGGCCGGCAGGGAGCCGGTCGGAAAGAGGAGGCATTCCGATGACGCAGTACCTGCTTTCCGTGTACATGGTCGAAGGCACCGAGCCGCCGTCGGCGGAGGCGATGGAGAAGTCGTACAAGGACGTCGACGTCTTCAACTCCGAGATCCAGGCCTCGGGCAACTGGGTCTTCGCCGGTGGGCTGCACGCCGCCAACACCGCCACGGTCGTGCGGGCCGGCGATGCCGGCGACGTCATCACCACCGACGGGCCCTTCGCCGAGACCAAGGAGCAGCTGGGCGGGTTCTGGGTCATCCAGGCCGCCGACCTCGACGAGGCGCTGGCCCTCGCCGCCCGGGCCACCGTCGCCTGCCAGGCCCCCGTCGAAGTCCGCCCCTTCCAGGACGAGCCGGCCGAGTAGGGCTCTCCTCGTGACGTCGTCCGGGCCCGCTGACCCGGCCGATCTGGCCGGGATCGCCGAGATCTTCCGGGCCGAGTCGGGCCGCTCCATCGCCACCCTGGCCCGCCTCTTTGGTGACATCGACATCGCCGAAGAGGCGGTCCAGGACGCCTTCGCCGTCGCGCTGGAGCGATGGCCCTCCGCCGGCCTGCCCCCGAATCCGGGGGCCTGGATCACCACCACGGCCCGCAACCGGGCCATCGACCGGCTCCGCCGAGAGAGCTCCCGCCATGACCGCCACGCCCAGGCCGCGCTCATGCGGGCCGACCACGAAGAAATCGAATCGACGGGTCCCGTGAGCGACGACCGGCTCCGCCTCATCTTCACCTGTTGCCACCCGGCGCTGGCCCCCACGGCCCAGATCGCCCTGACACTGCGGCTGCTGGGCGGCCTGCAGACCCCGGAGATCGCCCGGGGCTTCCTGGTCCCCGAGGCCACCATGGCGGCCCGCATCACCCGGGCCAAGAAGAAGATCGCGGCGGCCAAGATTCCCTACCGGGTGCCGGGCGACGCCGAGCTTCCCGACCGCCTCCGGCCGGTGCTGGCCGTCGTGTACCTCGTCTTCAACGAGGGCCATACCGCCTCCGCCGGCGACGAGCTCATCCGGGCCGACCTCTGCGCCGAGGCGATCCGCCTCGCCCGGCTGCTGGCCGAGCTCATGCCCGACGAAGCCGAGGTGATCGGGTTGCTGGGCCTGCTGCTGCTGACCGAGTCCCGCCGGGCCGCCCGCACCGCCCCCGACGGCACCCTCGTGCTCCTCCCCGACCAGGACCGCACCCTGTGGGACCGGGACCTCATCGCCGAAGGGCAGCGGCTGGTCCGGGCCTGCCTCCGCCGCAACCAGCCCGGGCCGTACCAGATCCAGGCCGCCATCAGCGCCGTCCACAGCGACGCCGCCGCTGCGGCCGAGACCGACTGGGGGCAGATCCTCGCCCTCTACGACCAGCTCCTCGCCATCGCCCCGACGCCCGTCGTCGCCCTCAACCGGGCCGTGGCCCTGGCCGAGGTGAAGGGCCCGGCGGCCGCCCTGTCGGAGGTCGACGCCCTCCACCTGAGCGGCTACCACCTCTACCACTCGACCCGCGCCGACCTGCTCAGCCGCCTCGGCCGCCACGCCGACGCCGCCGCCGCCTACGGCGCCGCCCTGGCCCTCGCCACGAACGCGGCGGAGCGCACCTTCCTCAAAGGCCGGGCTTCGACGGCCCGCCGCTCCGCCTGACCGGCCGTTCGGGTCAGCGGGGGTCGGGGCGGTCGATGTTCCAGTGGCGGGAGACCGAGGCCAGCCAACGGTCCTCCCCGGCCGGGAGCAGGGCGAAGCGGCTGATCACCCGCTGCCCGCCCTCGTAGTCGCCGTAGAGGAGCTCGATCGTCATGGGCTGACGGGCGGCGATGGCGTCGCGGGCCCGGGCGAACTGCGGCTCGGCCGGATCCCGGAACGCCCCCTGCCACCAGCCCAGCTCCGTCGCCGAGATGTACAGGTCGCGGGAGAGCCGGCGGAACTCCTCCAGGGGCGGGTGCAGGTCGACATCGCCGGCGAAGAGCCGGTCGGGGTCGAATCGCCACCCGTGGAGGACGCCGAGGCCGCTGCCGACGTTGCGGAGGGAGATGACGAAGTAGATGGCGTCGTCGGAGACGTCGACCGCGGCCTGGCCGCCCGCCACCCGCACCCACCGGTTGTCGGCGAAGCCGACCTTCTGCTCCGGGTCCTGGGGACGGGAGGGCACGAGCAGCGGCCGGATCCCGGCCAGCAGCGTCCGCTCCGCCACCCGGGCCGCCCGATTGGCCGACCGCACCGACACGAAGGTGGCCAGGGCCAGCACCAGGGTCCCCACCGCCGTGGCCATCGAGGCCGCCGTCGCCCAGTCCATGGGCCCCATCCTGGCGCGGCCGCCGGAACCGGGCCGACCCGGCCGCCCGTCCGCCTGATTCCGGCGTTCGATATCCGCTGGATCCCGGTGAATGAACGGCGGTTGGGCCCGGCCGCCCCGTCCGCACCGTTCTGGCGTTCGATATCCGCTGGATCCCGGTGATCGAACGCCGGTTGGGCCGGGCGCCGGGTCAGACCGGTCGCACCGGGCGGTAGACGGGTTCCCACATCGAGCGGCGGACCTGGGCCGCGAGGTCGGGCTCGAGCCGGGCCCGGGCGACCCCGTCTTCGGCGGCGGCCCGACCCACGGCGGTGGCGACCGCGACCGAGGTCTCCCGGACGTCGTTGATCTGGGGGAGCAGGGAGGCGCCGGGGGTGGTGGCGTCGACCAGGTCGGCGATGGCCCGGGCGGCGGCGAAGATCATCCGGTCCGTCACCCGGCTGGCCCGGGCCACCACCGCCCCCAGCCCGAGGCCGGGGAACATCAGGGCGTTGTTGGCCTGCCCGATCACGTAGGTGACCTTGTCGTGCGTGACGGGCTCGAACGGGCTACCGGTGGCCACCAGCGCCCGGCCGTCGGTCCAGCGCAGCAGGTCGGAGGGGACGGCCTCGGCCAGCCGGGTCGGGTTCGACAGCGGCAGGATGATCGGCCGCTCGCACCGGTCGGCCATGGCCCGCACGATCGACTCGGTGAAAGCCCCGGCCCGGGTCGAGGTCCCGACCATGATGGTCGGGCCGACCCGGCGCACGACCTCCTCCAGGGCGATGCCGCCGCCCGCTCCCGCCGCGGGAGCCGCGGCGTCGCCACCGCCTGGGCCGCCTGGGCCGCCCAGGCTCGGGTCCCGGGCCCAGCCCGCCACCTCGGATGCCGGACGGGCGAAGGGGCGCTGGAAGCTGCGCAGGTCGTCCATGTCATCGGTCAGGAGGCCGGCCCGGTCGACGGCCCAGATCCGGGCCGTGGCCTCCGCCTCGTTGAGACCGCAGCCGATCATGGCGTCGCGCAGCTGGCGGGCGATCCCGCTGCCGGCGCTGCCCGCCCCGAAGATCACGACCCGGTGCTCGGCCAGCGGCACGCCCGACACCGCCACCCCCGAGAGGACCGCGGCCAGATTCACCGCCCCCGTCCCCTGGATGTCGTCGTTGAAGGTGAGGATCCGGTCCCGGTAGTGGTCGAGGATGCGGTGGGCGTTGGACGGCCCGAAGTCCTCCCAGTGGAGCAGGGCGTCGGGGAACAGCTTGGTGGCGGCGGTGACGTAGGCGTCGATGAACCGGTCGTAGGTGTCGCGATCCACCCGGGGATGGGCGTTGCCGAGGTAGAGCGGGTCGTCGAGCAGCTCCTGACGGTTGGTGCCCACGTCGAGGATGACGGGGATGGCCCGGTTGGGGTCGATGCCGCCGGCGGCGCAGTAGACCACGAGCTTCCCCTCGGCGATGGCGATGCCGCCCACGCCCCAGTCGCCGATGCCGAGGATGGCCTCGGCGTCGGTGGCGACGATGAGGTCGACCTCGTCGGGGTCGAGGTCGCTGGCGGCCAGCGACGACTCGACCAGCTCCGGGGCGTCGACCGACAGGTACACGCCCCGGGGCCGCCGGTACTCGTGGCTGTAGCGCTCGATGGCCTCGCCCACGGTCGGCGTGTAGACGATCGGGAGCATCTCCCGCAGGTGGTCGGTCAGGAGCCGGTAGAACAGGACTTCGTTCCGGTCGTGCAAGGCGGTGAGGAACACGTTTTTGAGCAGGTCGGTGGGCTGGGCCGAGTACTGGGCGTAGGAGCGGGCCGCCTGCTGCTCGAGGCTGAACACCTTGTAGGGCATGAGCCCCACCAGCCCCAGCGCCTCCCGCTCCTCGGGCGGGAAGCTGGTGCCCTTGTTGATCCGGGGCTCGCCGAACACCTGCCGGCCCCGCAGGCGGGTGTACCAGGTGTCCCCCTCGCCATGCCACGAGGTCTGCATGGCCAAACCTTACGATCTCCCACCCCTACGATTCACGATCTCCCACCCCTACGATTCCAAGGTGAGCGCGGAGCGGGTGATCGTCGTGGTCCGGCCCCGGACGATCCTCCTCGCCGTCGCTCTCGCCCTCCTCGCCATCGGGGCGGTCGTCATCGTCAACGCCGCCGCCCAGGTCCTGGAGCGTGTGGTGGTGGCGGGGACGCTGGCCGCCTTGCTGCGCCCCCTCACGCTGCGCTTCGCCCGCCGCATGCCGCTCGGCATCGCCGCTGCCCTCACCGTGCTGGTCGTGATCATCGGCTTCGCCCTCCTCACCGCGGTCGAGATCCGCGACCTCGTGGCCGAGACGGGCCGGCTGAAGCAGGCCGTGCCCGCCCGGATCGAGCGGCTCCGCACCGGCCTGCAGCCTGAGAACGCCGTCCGGCGCTTCATCGAGCAGGCCAACGTCGAACCCCGGATCCGGGAGTGGCTGGGCCAGCTGCCGGCCCGCATCGTGCTCGGCACCGACAACCCCGCCGCCGGCGCCAGCCGCATCACCGGCGCCCTGCTGGTGACGATCCTGACGATCTTCACCATCACCCGCGGGCCGCAGTCGGTGAAGGGCGGCATCGCCCTGTTCCGCCACCGGCGGGTGCGCCGGGCGCTGGAACGCGTCGTCGTCGCCGCCTACCGGGGCGGCACCCGCTACACCCGGCGCACCCTGGCCCTGGCGGTGGTGTCGGGGGCGGTGGCGGCCGTGGTGGCCCAGGCGCTCCACGTGCCGGCGCCGTCGGTGCTCGGCCTCTGGGTCGGTGTGTGGAGCCTGATCCCGGTGCTCGGCCTCGTCGTCGGCTACGTCCCGATCATCGG
>JAUZEX010000112.1 GCA_030838815.1 Actinomycetota bacterium | reverse complement strand
AGGGCGGTGTCGGCGGCGAGGCGGCGTTGCGTCACCACGAGGGCGAAGTCGAGCGCCGGGCCGGCCACCCGGTCGGCCGCGTCGGACGGGCCCCACTCCCACAACCCGCCGTCGGGGCCGGTGAGCTCGACCCGGAGCGGGGTGTCGGGCGGCTCGAGGCCCCGGTTGCGGTAGCTGAAGGGCCGGGCCCGGATCCCGATGTCGCACACGTGGCGGAGCCGGACGGTCAGGGGCCGGCGGACGCCGAGGGCGTCGGCGACGTCCTGGCCGTGGGCCCACGTCTCCATGATCCGGGCCGTGACGGAGGAGGCCACGGCCATGTCGGGCCCGTACCAGGGGACCCGCACGCCGTCGGGGGCGGCCAGCGCCGCCTCCACCAGCGCGCTGCGTTCCCGGGCGAAGCGGTCGAGGAGTTCGGCCCCGGCGATGCCCCGGCCGTAGGCCAGCGTGGCCTCGACGAACTTCTCGATGTCGGCCACCGCCTCGCCCCGGGCGGCCCGGAAGGCGTCGGGGTCGGCCACCGACAGGCGGGCGGCGCTGTCGAAGTAGGCCAGGTGGGAGATCTGGTCCCGGATGGTCCAGCCCGCCGCCGGCGTCGGCCGCTCCCAGTCGCCGGGCCCGATGTCGACGAGGATCGCCCGCAGATCGTCGTGTTCGGCGAGCGCGTCGCGGCACAGGGCGGGGAGGTCAGCCACCGGAAGGCTCGCCGCCTCAGCCTTCGCCTGCTTGGTCGTCGTCGCCGGTGACGACGGCGATGACCTGGTCGATGTCAACCTGGCGGCCGACCTCCACCAGGATCTCGGCCACCGTCCCGTCGGCCGCGGCGCCGATGGTGTGCTCCATCTTCATGGCCTCGATGACCACCACCGGGTCGCCCTTCACGACCCGATCGCCGGGCGCGGCCAGCACCTTGACGACCGTGCCCGGCATCGGCGCCACCAGCGAGCCGGACGGGCGTTGGGCGTCCTTGTCGGGGAACCGTTCCACCGGCCGCAGCACGGCCGAGCCGAGCGTCGAATCGACATGGATCAGATCATCCCGGGGGACTCCCCCGGACCCCCGGGGCTGGTAGCGGCGGACGTCGAAGCGGCGCCGGACCCCGTCGACCACGAGTTCGACCAGATCCGGCCGGGCCTCCAGCAGCGTGACCGCCAACCGATCGCCGTCGTCCGTCGGGCCCGGGCCGTCGACGGAGCCGGCGGCCCCGGACGAGCCGGCGACCGTCGATGCGTCGCCCGCCGAGCCGGCGGCCTCGGCCCCTCCGGCGCCGGTGACGCTGACGCTGACGGTGAACAGAGGAGAACGGCCGAGGCGGTAGCCGACGGCCAGTTCGATGTCGCCGGCGGTGTAGCGGCGGACCGCCGGGGGGCCGGGGTTGTTGCGGAACCCCGACCCGACAGCCGCCAGCACCGGGGCCGCCGAGCGCATCGCGGCCTGGGCCGCCAGCGCGGCGGCCAGGGCGTGGAGCCGCAGGGCGCCGGAGTCGAGCGTCGGGGAAAGGAGCTCCTCGGGCGGGTGGCGGTCGAGGAAGCCGGTGTCGGCTCTCCCGGCGCCGAACTCGTCGTGGTCGAGGATGGCGACCAGCAGGTCGCGGTTCGTGCCCACGCCGTGGATCCGGGCCCGGCGGAGGGCGTCGACCAGGAGCCGCACCGCCTCCACCCGGGTCGGGCCGGTGGCGATGACCTTGGCCAGCATGGAGTCGTAGTCGGTTCCGACCACGGAGCCGGCCTCCACGCCGGAGTCGACCCGCAGGCCCGGGAGGGCGGGGAACTGCAGCGCCTCGATGCGGCCGGTCTGGGGCTGGTAGTCGTGCAGCGGGTCCTCGGCGTAGAGCCGGACCTCGACGGCGTGGCCGGCGATGCGGGCGGCGTGGACCTCGGGCGGCAGCGGCCGGCCCTCGGCCACCGCCAGCTGGAGCCGGACGAGGTCGAGGCCGGTGACCAGCTCCGTGACCGGGTGCTCGACCTGGAGCCGGGTGTTCATCTCCAGGAAGTAGAAGGACCCGACGGGGCCGAGGAGGAACTCGACCGTGCCGACGCCGTGGTAGCCGACGGCCTCGGCGGCGGCCACCGCCGCCTGCCCCATGCGGGCCCGGAGGTCGTCGTCGACGGCCGGCGAGGGGGCCTCCTCGACGAGCTTCTGGTGGCGGCGCTGGACGGAGCAGTCCCGCTCGAACAGGTGGACCACGGTGCCATGGTGGTCGCCGAGGACCTGGACCTCGACGTGCCGGCCGGGCGAGACGTACCGCTCGAGGAACACCGCCGGGTCGCCGAACGCCGCGGCCGCCTCCCGGGCGGCGTCCGCCACCGCCGCCGCCAGCTCGGCGGCGGTCGTCACCAGGCGCATGCCCTTCCCGCCCCCGCCGGCCGACGCCTTGACCAGCAACGGATATCCGACCCGCTCGCCGGCCCCGAGCACGACCGCCTCGTGGGCCGCCGCCCCGACCGCGGCATCGGCGGCCGAGCCACCAACCGGCGTTCCATTTCCGCTGGATTCCGGTAAACGAACGCCAGTTTCCGGCCCCGCCCCAACCGGCGTTCCATTTCCGCTGGATTCCGGTAAAGGGACGCCGGTTTCGGGCCCGGCGTCGGCCGCGGGCCCGTCCTCCGACGGCGACAGGGTGGCGCCGGGGACGACGGGGACTCCGGCCGCTTCCATCAGGCGGCGGGCTTCGATCTTGGAGCCCATGGACTCCATGGCGGACGGCGGCGGGCCGACCCAGATGAGCCCGGCTTTGAGGCAGGCCTCGGCGAACGGGGCGTTCTCGGCCAGGAAGCCCCAGCCGGGGTGGACGGCGTCGGCGCCGGTGGCCTCAGCCGCGGCCAGGATCTGGGCGACGTCGAGGTAGCCCCGGGCGCCGTCGAGGGGGACGGCGGCGTCGGCCTCGGTCACGAACGGCGCGCCGGCGTCGGGGGGCGTGTAGACGGCCACGGTGCGGATGCCGAGCTCCCGGCAGGTGCGGAAGACCCGGCGGGCCACCTCGCCCCGGTTGGCCACCAGCAGCGTGCGGATCGGGTTGGTCATGGCGCTCACATCCGGAAGACGCCGAAGCCGCGGCGGCCTTCGACGACGTTGGAATGGATGGCGGACAGGCACATGCCCAGCACGTTGCGGGTGTCGCGGGGGTCGATGATCCCGTCGTCGTGCAGCCGGGCCGAGAGGTACAGGGCCAGCGACTCGCCCTCGATCTGCTCCTCGGTGGCCCGGCGTCGCTTCTCATCCTCGGCCTCGTCGAACTCCCGGCCGGCGGCGGCGGCCGACTGGCGGGCCACGATCGACAGCACGCCGGCCAGCTGCTCGGGGCCCATGACGGCGGTCTTGGCGTTGGGCCAGGAGAAGAGGAACCGGGGGTCGTAGGCCCGCCCGCTCATGCCGTAGTTGCCGGCGCCGTAGGAGGCGCCCATGAGGATGGTGATGTGGGGCACGGTCGAGTTGGCCACGGCGTTGATCATCTTGGCGCCGTCCTTGATGATGCCCCGCTGCTCGTAGGAGGTGCCGACGATGTAGCCGGTGGTGTTCTGCAGGAAGACGAGCGGGGTGTCGTTCTGGTTGGCCAGCAGGATGAACTCGGTGGCCTTCTGCGCCTCCTCGTTCTGGAGGACGCCGTGGGCGTTGGCCAGCACCCCCACCCGGTAACCGTGGATGTGGCACCATCCGGTGACCAGCGCCGGGCCGTAGAGCGGCTTGTACTCGGAGAACTCCGACCCGTCGACGACCCGGGCCAGCACCTCTCTCGGGTCGAAGGGCTGCTTGAGGTTGACCGACACGATCCCCAGCAGCTCCTCCGGGTCGTGCACCGGTTCCGCCACCGGGCGGTCCGGCCCCCGGCCCCGCTTGCGGAATCCCAGGTCGGCCACGATCTGGCGCCCGATACGGATGCACTCGACCTCGTCGTCGGCCATGTAGTCGGCCAGCCCTGACACCCGGGCGTGCATCTCGGCTCCGCCGAGCGACTCGTCGTCGGCGTCCTCGCCCGTCGCCATCTTCACCAGCGGCGGCCCGCCGAGGAACACCTTGGCCTGCTGCTTGACCAGCACGGCGTAGTCGCACATCCCGGGCACGTACGCCCCGCCGGCGGTCGAGTTGCCGAACACCAGCGCGATCGTCGGGATGCCCGCCGCCGACAGCTGCGTCAGGTCGTGGAAGAGCCGCCCGGCGGGCAGGAACAACTCGGCCTGGCTGGGAAGATCGCCCCCGGCCGACTCCACCAGGTTGATCACGGGCAGCCGGTTCTCCCGGGCGATCTGCAACGCCCGGGACACCTTCTTCCACGTGTAGGGGTTCGACGCACCGGCCCGCACCGTCGGGTCGTGGGCCACCAGCACGCACTCCGTCCCCGACACCGCGCCGATCCCGGTCACCAGGCTCGCCCCCACCGCGAACTGGGTGCCGTAGGCGGCGACGGTCGAGAACTCGAGGAAGGGCGAGTCCTCGTCGAGGAGCAGGTCGATCCGTTCGTGGGCCAGGAGCCGACCCCGGGAATGGTGCCGGGCGACCGCCTTCGGCCCCCCACCCCCTCGGGCCAGCGCCTGCTGGTCGGCCAGGCCGGCGAGCAGGCGGTCGAAGGCGGCGGCGTTCTCCTGGAACGGGCCGCCGGCGGGGTCGATTCTGGAGGCCAGTACGGTGCCCACGAGGGGGACGGTAGCAGATCTCGCCTCTAAGTTGATTATTCGACTCACGGTAGAATCCGCTCCACGGCCCTGATGGTGTAGGAAGGTCCAGGGATGGACTTGGAACTCGCCGGACGGGTCGTGCTGGTCACCGGCGCCGGGCAGGGGCTCGGCCGGGAGATCGGGCTGGCCTTTGCCCGCGAGGGTGCCCACGTCGCCTTCCACTACCACTCGTCGGGCTCCGGGGCGGAGGAAGCCGCCGCCGAGGCCGGCAAGCTGACCGGGGCCGCCCTGGCCGTGCAGGCCGACATCCGTTCCGACGACGACGTGGCGGCGGCGGTGGAGGCGGTCGAGTCGCAGCTCGGGCCGATCGAGATCCTGGTCAACAACGCCGCCGCCACCGGCGCCAAGCCGTTCCTCGACACCACGCCCGACGACTGGTCGTTCCAGGTCGACGTCACCGTCACCGGCACGCTCCGGATCACCCAGGCCGTGGCCCGGCGCATGGTGGATCGCAGCCTTGCCGGGGGACACCCCCCATCCCCCGGGTCGGGCGCCATCGTCAGCCTCATGGGCGACTCCGGCCGGGTGGGCGAGTCGGGCCTGACGGTCACCGCCACCACCCGGGCCACGACCATGGCCTTGACCAAGTCGCTGGCCAAGGAGCTCGCCCGCCACGGCATCCGGGCCAACTGCGTGTCGATCGGGCTGGTGCAGACCGACCGCTTCGACGCCCACGCCGGCGCGCCCGACGAGGTGCGGATGAAGAAGATCCTGGCCCAGTACCCGCTGCGGCGTCTCGGCCGGGCGTCCGACGTCGCGCCGCTCGTCCTCCTCCTCGCCTCCCCGCTGTCGGGCTGGACCACCGGCCAGGTGATCTCGGTCAACGGCGGGTATGCGATGCCATGACCGACAACGGCGTTCTCGGCTCCTCGGTCCCCCGCAAGGAGGACCGGCGGCTCCTCACCGGGCGCGGTCGCTACGTGAGCGACCTCGTGCTGCCGGGGATGCTGCACGCCGCCTTCGTCCGCAGCCCCTACGCCCACGCCATGGTGACGGGCGTCGACGCCTCGGCCGCCCTGGCCCTCCCCGGAGTAGTGGCCGTCGTGGCCGGCGACGACCCGTCCGTCGTCGGCGTGCGGATCACCGCCCGCTCCGAGCTGCCCGGCTACGTCGAGACCTCGCAGCCGCTGCTGGCCTGGCCGAAGGTGCGCTTCGCCGGGGAGGCGGTGGCGGTCGTGGTGGCGGCCGACCGGGCCGTCGCCGCCGACGCCGCCGAGCTGGTCGAGGTCAGCTACGAACCGCTGCCGGTGGTGGTCGACGCCGTCGCCGCCATTGGCGGCCGCGCTGGCGGCGGGGGGCGCGCAGCGGAGGTC
>JAUZEX010000064.1 GCA_030838815.1 Actinomycetota bacterium | reverse complement strand
GGCGACAAGCCCTCGAAAAGGGTGACTACGAAACGACCTGGGGCCTCGAGGGTCCCAACATGCGGGCCCCGGCTGGCAAAGCGATCGATATCGCAACTCGCCAGAAGGACCGGTTCGGTCAACCGCTGAGCCCGGAACGGGCCGCCGTCTCGATCAAGGCGCTCCGGACGGCGAAGGACCCGGATCACCCAGGCGACCTGTGGGTCTACCTGCAGGTCAACACCAAGGACGCGGCGCAGTCGCACCAGGAAGCCGTCGGGCTCAGCAAGATCAGCGGATCCTGGCACGTCCAACGATCCGAGCCATTCGTTTCCCCAGTCCGTCCGTAGCACCGAAACGCAATCCGGCCCCTCCCTCGGCGCGCCCTTGATCTGACGCGCTGTCCCTCAAGCTGCCCCGAAACGGAGGCGATGTCAGCTCGTCGTCACGACAGGAACCGGTCGGAGGAGCTCCCGGGCCGGCGTATACCCGGCGGTGGCTGGGTGTCGGAGCGTGGTGTCGATGTGGTGACGCTGGTGACCCGGTGTTGCTCCGGCTGGTTATTGATCGGTTCCCCGTATCCTCGGCCCCCGCCGGAGGCCCGCAAGCCGCTCCACTTCGTTTCGGGCGACCCGCAGGCGGGTTGACGGGCCTCCTCAACCGGGGACCGCTGCCTGGGGCACCAACCAACTCCCAAGAAGGAGCACACCATGAACCAGGTCTCTCTCATCGGCCGTCTCGCCACCGACCCCGAAGCCCGCGCCGGCCAGCAGCACGAAGCGGCCAGCTTCCGCCTCGCCGTCCCCCGCCGCCGCCACAGCGACGGCACCGACGCCGGAGCGGTCTTCATCGAGGTCGTGACCTTCGACGGTCTGGCCAAGACCGTGGCCGAGTACCTGACCAAGGGCCGCCAGGTCGCCATCAACGGCCGCCTGGAGCAGAACGAATGGACCGCCGAGGACGGCTCCAAGCGTTCCCGGATCCAGATCATCGCCGACGAAGTCAGCTTCCTCGACGCCCCTAAGAAGGCCGACCTCGAAGCCGTCCCCGCCTAACCCGCTCCCGGTGGGCGGCCCTCCCGCAGGGCCGCCCACCCCAATCTCCTGCGAGGGGTGACTATCATGACCACGACACCGACAAGCGCCGACCAGCGGGGAATCGCCGATGCCGCCGTGGCCTACGCCGCACGGGGCTGGGCAGTGTTTCCCCTCCACACGATCCGCTCCGGGCGCTGCTCCTGCTGGCGGGACTGCTCTCATCCGGCGAAGCATCCCATCACTCGCCACGGCCTCCACGACGCCACCACCGACCCGACCGCGGTCGCGGGGTGGTGGGCCCGCTGGCCGTGGGCCAACATCGCCATCGCCACCGGCACGATCTCGGGCTTGGTCGTGATCGACATCGACCCCGACCACGGCGGAACCGAATCCCTCGACCATCTCCAGTCCCTCATGGACAGCCTGCCGGTGACGCTCACCGCGGCGACCGGTGGGGGAGGCGAGCACCGGTTCTTCACCCATCCCGGCCCGGTGGCGGTCCGCAATACCGCTGGTCGCCTCCCCGGCATCACCGAGTCGCTGCCCGGGGTCGACCTGCGGGGCGATGGCGGCTACGTCGTGGCCGCCCCCAGCCGTCACGCCAGCGGCCATGCCTACCGCTGGGTCGACCCGAATGTGGTCCCGGCACCGGCCCCGACCTGGCTGCGCCCCTCGCCCCGCCCGGTGTTCCCCGCCGGTGGTCGGGTCCTGGTCGTTCCTCATGGGGGTGGGTCCCGCTACGGTCTGGCCGCGCTGCGCCGCGAGGTGGCCGAGGTGCGGGCGGCTCAGGTCGGGGGGCGCAACGACCGGCTGAATCGGGCCGCGTTCTCGCTCGGGATGCTCGCCGCGGGCGGTGAACTCGACCGGACCCTCGTGGAGGCGGAGCTTCTGACCGCGGCGCTTGAGATTGGGCTTCCCGAGACAGAGGCCCGGGCCAGTATCCGCAGTGGCCTGTCGGCCGGGGCCCGGGAACCTCGCCGGCGCCGCCATGCCTGACCAGACGTTTTCGAAGGGAGCCGAATGTTTGAGCCTCGTTCCGTGACCGTCACCGTTGACCGCCGCCGGCTCATCGAAGTGCTCGACATCGTGGGCGATGCGGCTGGGGCTCTCGAACGTCTCAACGGCGACCCCGACCTCGTACTGGCCCTGCGCTTCGCCATCGCGGAAGTGGCCGCCGATCTGGACGCAGCCGACCTCATCGGCGCGCTCGACACCTCCGATGATCCTGTCCAAGCGCTCGAGCACCGACTTTCAGAACTCGAACAGGCCCACGTCGACCAGCGGGAACGACACCACGCCGGACTCGCCGCGTTTGGTGCTGCTGTCCCCGTGACCTGCCACCACTGCGGGGTGCCGATCCGAACCCGTTTCGTCGGCACAGGATGGGCCCACCCCCGCACCGACTGCCCCTACGCCAAGAACCCTCGCCCGGCTGACCGGCGGGCCTCGGCCGAGGTGATCGTGCGGGTCGCCCCCGAGCACGAACCGGTCGTGCGACGATCAGGCGGCGATCTCCTGGTCAGCCTCACCCAACCCGACTACCAACTCGCCGGCGTGAAACTTGTCGTCGCCGTCCCCCTCGCCGCGGCGCGACGATGGGCCATCAGACTCGCCTCTGGAATCGGCCAGTCCCTGGCCGCCGCCGAACGCGGCGAAAACGAATACGGAGAACCCCTCAACCAGGCCGGGTGACCATCGGCCCGGAGGACAGCTCCGGATTCTGAGGGCTCCCGAGGACGGTGTCTCCCTGGGGACCCACGCCTCTTGGCGTTGAGCTCAACGGCACCCCCCAGCACCGTGGGGAGGGGAGCACGGGAGCGAGCAGCAGACCGAGTTGGTGGCACCGGGACTCCACGGCGTCAAGGGCCGTTCCGAGCCTCCGCTCCGCTCCGGTTCTCGCTCAGCCTCCGGCTGTCCCTTGACCCCGTTCCATCCCGGCGCGCCTGCGCTCTCAGGGAGCGACACCGAGGTGTCGCTGCCCAATAGGGCAACGCACAGGCCGATTCACCCCAGGAGGCACGGGACCGTGAGCGAGAAGAACGACAAGGTAGAGCAGCTTCAAGCCGACATCGAGCAGGGCGTGGCCGAGCTCGTCGAGGGGGAGGACTGGAAACGGTGGCTGCGAGTCGCCGCGAAATTCCCCCGATACAGTTTCCGCAACACGCTCCTGATCCAGCTCCAGCGGCCCGACTCCACCGTGGTCATGGGCTACCGGGCATGGCAGGCCCTCGGTCACCAGGTCCGCAAGGGCGAAAAGGCGATCAGCATCCTGGCCCCCTGTACCTACAAGACCAACCGGAACGAGGACAAGGACGAGGACGAGGACCAGGAAGACCCGCCGACCCAGACGGGAAAGGCCCGCCGGGTCCTGCGCGGGTTCCGCATCGCTCACGTCTTCGACATCTCGGCCACCGACGGGCACACCGTGAAGCCGCCGCCCAGTCCCGCCCTGCTCGACGGCGACGCCCCCGCCGGACTTTGGGATGCCCTAGCCGCTCACGTCACCGCCGAAGGGTTCACCCTCACCCGCGCCCCCATCCCGAGCGGAGTGAACGGCACGACCAACTTCGCCACCCGGACCGTGACCGTCGCCGACCACCTTTCCCCGGCTCAGGCCGCGAAAACTCTTGCGCATGAGCTGGCGCACGCGGTCTGTCACACCGGTATGGAGTACGCCATGGGATGCCGAGGACGAGCCGAGGTCGAAGCGGAGAGTGTCGCATTCATCATTTGCCAGGCCGCCGGGCTCGCCACGGCTGCGTACAGCTTCAGGTATGTCGCCGGCTGGTCAGGGGGAGATCCCAAGATCGTCAAAGCCACCGCCGAGCGGGTCGTGGAATGCGCCCGAGAGATCCTGGACCGGGCAGGCCTCCTCGACCCCCAAGCCCACCAGCAGGCAGAAGCGGCATGAGCAACGTGACGGTCACCCCCATGGCGGCTGACCGTCACGCCCACCTGGCAACATGAGAGCGAAAGAAAAGGAGCACGACCATGACCGACCGATTCGGCATCGACCGGTTGCTTGTCGCCGAAGCCGACCTCGAGCACGGTCACTACGGCCGCAAGCTCACATGCTGAAGGGAGAATCCCTCCACCTTTCCGAGACCTGGCTCGTCGGTGACCACATCGACGGGGGCGGCTTCGGCCAGGTCTACGACGTCTCGTCCGGTAGCATCCAGCGGGTAGCGAAGTTCGTGCCCCAGGTGGCGGGTGCTGATCGTGAGTTGCTGTTCACGGAACTCTCCGACGTCCGGAACATCGTCCCGATCATCGACAAAGGCGACCACGACGGGTTCTGGGTGCTCGTGATGCCCCGAGCTGACCAGTCTTTGCGCCAATTCCTGAACGCTGCCGGTGGCCAGCTGACCGTACCTGAAGTGATTGCCGTGACGAAGGACATCTGCGACGCGCTCGAAGACCTAGACGGCAAGGTCGTCCACCGTGATCTGAAACCCGAGAACGTCCTTCTTCTCGATGGTCACTGGTGCCTCGCCGACTTCGGTATCTCCCGCTACGCCGAGGCAACGACCTCTCCCAACACCCACAAGTTCTCCTTCACGCCGCCCTACGCCGCGCCGGAACAATGGCGCTACGAAAGGGTCACGACGGCCACGGACGTCTACGCCCTGGGCGTGATGGCCTATGAACTGCTCGCCGGCGGGCGCCCGTTCACGGGCACCCCCGACCAACTCCGTGAGGAGCATCTTCATGGAGATCCGCCGCCGCTTTCGGACGTTCCGGCAGCGTTCGCCGCCCTCGTCGATGAATGCCTCTACAAGGCGCCGGCGGCCCGACCAACTGCCGCCAACGTGCGGGCTCGGCTGGATCGGGTCGCTACGCCGCCGGCCTCCCCCGGCCTTGCCGAGCTGCAAGGGGCCAACGAAGCGGCAGTAGCGCGACAGCGGGAGGCCTCACGCCTTGAGTCCGCTGCGCAAAGCGAAGCCGAGCGCCGAGACAGCCTCGCCGACGCCGCTCGCCGCAGCTTCCTACGGATCTCTGCCGAACTGCTCCAAGCAATCGAGGGCGCAGCACCAGCAGCGAGAAGCGCGGGCGGCCAAGGACAAGGCAGTTGGACGCTTCGTCTGAACCACGCCGAGCTGAAGATGTCAGGGTTCGGTCAGCATGGTGGGGCCGATCCCAACATGCGCCGCGCAACCGCTTTTGACCTCATCGCTACTGCCTCCCTCAACCTACACGTCCGTGCCGATCGCTACGGCTATGAAGGCCGAAGTCATTCGCTCTGGTTTGGCGACATCCAACAAGCCGGGCAATACGGCTGGTACGAGACGGCCTTCATGCATTCACCCCTGATCCAACGGTCCAGTAGCCAAGAACCGTTCGCACTCCCCCCTGGAGGCGATGCGGCCACCGCCCTCGGGCCAGCCATGGGGACACTGCAGCTGGCGTGGCCCTTCACGCCGCTCGCCACCGGCGAACTCGAGGAGTTCATCGATCGCTGGGCGCGCTGGTTCGCCCTTGCTGCACAGGGACAGCTCACACATCCCACCCAAATGCCAGAACGAACCCCGGACGGGAGCTGGCGCCGAAACTGAGAATCTCAAACAAGTGGATCCCGCAGCGCTGGCGACGACGCGGTGAGGAATTAGGCTACTGGGCTGGCGACCACGGTCCCCGGCAGGGCCCTGAGAGCTGAGGGCTCCTCAGGGTGCTGAGTCTGCTCAATTCTGACGTCCGAGCCACGGCAAAGGCTCCACCAGAGGCGGCGCCACGCCAGCAGGTTGTGGTGCATCCGGATGCCTAGGGGCGGCCTCAACGTCAGTATCCGACAGAATCTGTAGTATTACGGATAACTCATCGGCCTGACGCGAGACGCGGCGGGGGGGGCGGGGCAACGCCAGCACCTTCCGTCGGGAGCTGTTCAGGACTCTTGCATGCCATGTGCGAGCATGTTGTGACCCCGGCGTTGGCGAAACAGGATCCCAGCGCACCGAACTCCTCGATCGTGCGGGCCAGAGTGCCGTCCCCCGGGCGTCGTCGGCGACGTCGCAGGTCAGGCCCAGAACCGCACGGGAAACCGATCCGACAGCCTGCTGCCTGCGTGGTCTTGGCCGGGTGGCGTCCTGGCGATGGCGACATCGGCGCCGGCCATCAGCGGGCCGGCCGGGAGTGCGTCTCCGATACCGGAGGTGCCCCCCGTGATCAACGAAACGTGGTCTTCCTCGAGGTCGTGCCCTTCGACAGTCTGGCCAAGACCGTGTCCGACCACCTGACCAAGGGCCGCCAGGTCGCTGTCACCGGCCGGCTGGAGCAGAACGAGTGGACCGCTAAGGACGGATCCAAGCGCTCAAGGATCCAGGTCATGGCCGATACGTGTCCTTTCTATCGCCCAAGAAGGCCGCGCTCGAAGGCGTGCTCGCCTAGCCCGTCCGGGGTGGGCAGTCCGCTGTCGGGGCTGCCCACCCCTTTCCCCGCAAGGGGGTAGCTGCCATGACGACCCACTGAGGGGGAACGGTCGACCGTCCGCCCTGTGCCTTGGTCTACGCCGCTCGGGGCTGGGCCGACTTCCCTCTCCACACGATCCGCTCCGGGCGGTGCTCCTGCCGGCGGGACTGCTCCCACCCGGCCAAGCAGCCCCTCACCCGTCATGGCCTCCGCGACGCCGCCACCGACACGACCACGATCACGGTGATGCGGGGGCCGATGGCCGTGGGCCAACATCGGCATCGCCACCGGCACCATCTCCGGCCTGGTCGTGATCGACATCGACCCCGCCCACGGCGGCATCGAATCCCTCGACCATGTCCAGCCCCTCGTGGGGACTCTGCCCGTGACCCTAACCGCCGCCACCGGCGGGGGAGGGCAACATCTCTTCTTCACCCACCC